>JANQHJ010000114.1 GCA_028282745.1 Sedimentisphaerales bacterium
TTCCTCACTTCGGGTTGAATATGTTATCGATATGGCCAAAGATGTTATCAATGACATTGAATTCCAAAAAATAGATGATCGTATCTTTAACGGGCGCATATCTTTTAAATATTTCCAGCAACTGGATGACTCTATCGAAGATTTTAAAATGCCGGTGATAGCTAAGCAATTAAAAGATTCCTCAATTGAACTAATGGATTCACCTGGCTTCATATGGCTTGTTACTAATAAAGCAGCTTTGGTTGCTGATATGAACTGATTTTTAAATATTGGGAGAAGAGCAATGGCGCTTCAGGAGACACAGCTAAACACAGAAAACAACCATCTCGAAAAAGATGAGAAAATGTTAGAGCGTTTACAACACGGCTATAAAACGCTCAAAGAACAGATACACAAAGTAATTGTTGGTCAGGATGAGGTAATTGACGCCGTTCTGTGCTCGATTCTCGCCGGTGGACATTGCATGGTTCAGGGGGTTCCTGGGCTGGCAAAAACATTACTGGTACACTCGATTAGCGAGGCCCTCGATCTTAAGTTCAGCAGAATACAGTTCACGCCCGACCTTATGCCGTCCGACATCACCGGTACCGACATTATCCAGGAAGACAAACAAACCGGCCATCGTTCATACAGATTTCTAAAGGGCCCGATCTTTGCTAACGTCATTTTAGCTGACGAAATTAACCGTACACCGCCTAAAACACAAGCTGCTATTCTCCAGGCCATGCAGGAGCGTGAGATCACAGTTTCAAGCAGAACATATAAGCTCGATGAGCCTTTCTTCGTTCTCGCGACACAAAACCCCATCGAGCAGGAAGGAACATACAGCCTGCCCGAAGCGGCCCTTGACAGGTTCATGTTCATGGTTTTGATCGGTTACCCGGATGCCGATGAAGAATTCCAGATCGTAAAGAAAACAACGAGCGGAAAAAAGATAACAGTTGATCCGATCCTTAAAAAGGAAGATGTATTACTGTTCCAGTCGATAGTTCGCCTGGCGCCCGTCAGCGACCGTATCATTGAATACGGTGTTGCCTTAACTCGCGCAACCCGTCCCGATGACCTTCTCGCTCCCGAAGCTGTTAAGAAATACCTAAAATGGGGCGCCGGCCCTCGCTCGGGCCAGTTCATGACGCTTGGCGCAAAAGCCTACGCCCTGATCAATGGCAGGGTTACACCTGGCTACGACGATGTCCAGAAGATATGCAAGATGGTATTGAGGCACAGGATAATTTTAAATTTCAACGCCGAGGCGGACGGAATAACTACAGACGAGGTTATTGAAGAAATTGTAAAATCGGTGCCGTTGCCGAAATAATCTATCGATGGAACATTAGAAGAAGGTTCGGTTGGCAATGATAAAAACGCGCCGTAAACAAAATAAATATCTCGACCCGGTGATGCTGGGCAAGCTCAAAAACATGGAGCTGATCGCTCGCTGTGCCGTTGAGGGATTCTACACAGGGCTGCACCCGAGCCCTTTCCACGGCTTCAGCGTCGAATACAGCGACCATCGCGACTATCAGCCCGGCGACGAGCTTCGATACCTGGATTGGAAAACGTTTGGCCGCAGTGACAAGCTATACGTAAAACAATTCCAGCAGGAAACAAATGTAAACGTCTATATCTTGCTTGATTCCAGCAAAAGCATGGCCTTTGGCAGTGAAGGTAGTGTTCGCAAGATCAATTATGCCTCATATCTGTCCGCTGCCTTATGTTATATGATGCTTAAGCAAAACGACTCGGTTGGTTTGGCTACTTTTGCTCAGGACATTATGCAGTGGATACCGCCGCGTTCGAGATATACTCACCTGCACCAGTTGCTGGTTGCTCTCGAACAAAACGAACCAAAGGGCCAAACTTATCTGGCGCAGGTACTGCATACTATAGCCGAGCGTTCACGAAGAAGGGGTATAGTGATATTGATTTCCGATCTGCTCGACGACGTCGAGAACATAAAGAGCGGCCTTGCCCATTTGAAATACCTGAAGCACGATGTCATCGTATTTCACACTTTGGATCGACAGGAACTGGAGCTTGATTATGAGGGCCAAATCCAGTTCGAGGACATGGAATCTAAATCTGTGATCCGGGCATTCCCTAAATCCGTCCGGAAGACTTATCGAAAAAACGTTAAGGATTTCTTAGATGAAGTCCAATACTCAGCGGGCATCAGCGAAATCGACTATTTCTTAACAAACACCTCAGAGCCTCTGAACAAGGCTCTATTAGCTTACCTGAATCGACGAAGGAGGCTGGGTTAAGCGATGGGATTCACACAGTTCTTATTTATGTTAGGCTCTCTTGCCGTAGCTGGTCCGATCATGGCCCATCTATTCAATCGCACCCGCTACAAACGCGTACCTTTTACTATGGTGCGTTTTCTCGAACTCAGCCATAAGCAAACCCAGTCGCGCCGCAGGATAAAAGATATGCTTATACTATTGCTTCGCTGCGCAATTATATGTCTTATAGCCTTTCTCTTTACCAGGCCGTTCTATTATTCCTCTATCCCAGCCGAAAGCACGACTGACATTCACTTTCTCGTCATCGACGATTCACTGTCAATGACATGTACCCAGGAATCTGATAGCTGCTGGGATCGTATGCTCGATGCTGCCCGGCAATATATAAAGAAAAACGATAGGCCCCGGAACGTTTTCTATTTATATTCAGCAACCACCGGCTTTTTAGGCTCACGTCACACTGCCCAGTCTGCTCAAAGCGAATTAAAGCAGTTAAAACCCGGCACAGGCCGAACAGAATTGCTCGCGCTGGCGACTCGCCTGAATCAGGAATACAAGAGCAAAGGCACAGCCGACAATATAAACGTTTTTGTTATTAGTGACTTTACCCCCTCTTTCATCGATACCATGAGCAAACAAACCCAGTCTTATACGGTCAACGAACTTGGTTATCAGGTCATACACCCACAGGATGAGGCTGATAACATGGCTATAACTCACGGTGATTTTATAAAGTTTGTCGATAACAAGCTTATTCTTTCGGCTACCATAACTAATCACGGCTATGTCTCCGGGCGGCGTTTAATAAAAGCTGCAATAGGTTCTTTAAATTCGAATGAATATTTTATCACTCTCGAGCCCGGCCAGAGCGAAACAAAAACGCTGACCCTTGATATAACTGATTCTCTCAAAGATAAAACAGTCTTACCTGTCGAACTTTCGTTAACACCAAATGATGACCTGCTATTAGACGATAAATACTCAATAGCCGTGAATATTAATAAGCAGCGAGAAAAAAAAGTGCTTTTATTGGGCGATAATTATGAGCAAACATTTTTAATGAAAACAGCTCTGGAAACGCTCTCCGGCTCTTCGCATCAGAATTTTCTAACTGTCCACACGCTGAACTTCGATGAATTTTCGGCCGCTTCGCTAAGGGCAATAGATATTTTATTCGTTTCAAGAATCCATCCCGTATTGGCCCGCCACAGCAACCAGTTAAAACAGTTCTTAAAAGCAGGCGGAAACACGGTCTTTTTCACAACCGGTGATTTAGATTCCTCTGCTATTACTGAGCTTTTCGACAAAGGTATAATTGCTGCTGCCCCCCGGAGAAAAGTTGAAAAGATCGTATCTCCTAAGCCCATAGAACCGTATAGTTTTTCTGACGATAATATTTTTGAGCCCGCGGCATTATCTATTCTGAACCAGTATAAGCCTCAGGCAATCCCGATGTGGTCATATTACCAATCACTTGCTGCTCCTGACGCTTTGACTTTATGTAATATAGATCCACAGGCATATCTGATATACGCAAAACCTCTTGAGGCAGGCAGAACTATGCTCATCAATAGTGGCATAGATGACAGCACTTCGGCATTGCTGAAAAGGCCTATCATCCTTGCCCTTTGCCGTTTATTATTAGGGCCGCAGCAGAGCATTTCTACATTTAGCTTTTCAACGGATGAAGACATCGTATTGCCAGTCGGCTCGAATTTTTGGGATCGAATGTCAAAAAAAGAAACTTATATTTTTTACGACGAAAAAAACAAAAAGCAAGCCCACACTTCAGGCAGTCATATCGTCTGTCCTGCCCCGCATCCTGTCGGATGGGCAAGGACAATCTCTCAGCCTGTTTACTATGCCGGTATCTGCCCGATAGAGAAAGAAACCCTTCTCATCCGAAGTGATACCGAGCATGTAGAAGCTATCCTCGGCTCGGTTTTTAAAACTACTGAAAGCGAAAGAAAGTTTGTAGAAGCCTCGGTTGTCTTTAAACAGAAACGCGAGCTTGATAAATATATTGTGATATTATTACTGTTCTTGATCATACTGGATATGACGATTGCAAACAGGATGCAAAGATAATGAACGTTAATCAAGATAATACGAACTTGCTGGACCACCAGTCTATTCTTAACGGCCTGCTCGCCAGGGTAAAACGTGTCAGAAACCGTCTGGTTATAGAGGCTCTTCTGAAAACGCTGGCCTTTGGCCTTATCATTGTCCCTGTTTATGTAATACTGTATTCATGGCTGGATCATCACTATCACCTTACTCTTACTTTGCGAGTCACCGCCTTTATAGTACTTTTGCTTGCTATAGCATGGCTGTTGATTTCTTGGGCTAAGGTTTTCATTTCGCACATCTCTCTTAGCCAGGCTGCTAACTACATTGAAAGCAGGCATACGTTTCACCAGCAGCTTGTAGCTGCTATCGAGTACCATGAGCAAAAAGCAGACTATCCCTACTCCAAAAGCCTGACAAGGCACATGATAAGACAACTTCAGGCTGAAGCATCCGACGTTAAATTCTCTTCAACTGTTTCCAGGATTAAACCTTTGATACTGCTGTTAGTTGTAGTTGTAGCTATTTTATGTTTCGGATACCTTGTTAAAAGCAACATGAAATTCTACAAACGATATACCTCTCGCCTTGTCCAGCCGACAGCCAGCATTGAGCCTTTGCCTGCCACTAACCTGTTTAATATCTCCGGCGACATAACTGCCGAACCAAATGAAAGATTCTCACTCTCAGCCGGGATAAAAGGGCGTATTCCTGCTCAGGGCCTTGTAATGATTGAAAAAGAATTAGTTACTGCTGATGCCAATGACCCCAATTCACGGCAAGGCACCACTTACACTCTTTTACCTCAGACTGACAAAGACTCAAAGGATATATTCCAAACTAACTTAGCTATCGAAGAAAAAGGCAATTACAGATACCGCTTCGAGGTTGGCGGTGGAGTTAGCCCATGGCAGAAATTAAAGATTGCCAATTTCCCTAAGATAAAAAGCGTCACTGTCGAAGTCACCACAAACAGTAAATGGATCAAACCATTCACAAAAGATGTAAACGATTACACTCTTTCCGTTTTTGAAAATTCTTACGTAAAGCTCACCGTCCATGCCACACAGCCTCTTGTCGATGCCAATATTACTCTTGCCAATGACGCCAAGATCAAAGGCATTGTCGAAGACGATAAATTCGAAGTCACGTTCCAGGCCAGGGATCCCGGCGAGATCGCTTTTAGTATGACCAATCAAGAAGGACTAAAAAGTCGCTCACTGCCAAGTGTGACAGTACTTCTTAAAAATGACCAGCCGCCGAAATTCAAATTATTGAGCCCGCAATCGGACTATACATGCACAAATGTCGCCAGCGTACCGATAGCTTTTGAAATTACTGACGACGTGGCCCTGCAAGACGCAAGGCTGTTTGTTGAGTTAAACACAGGAAAAGTTATCCCGGTTCCCATCGATGTTCAAAAAGGTCAGAAAAAAGCATCGGTTGATTTTACTCTCGAACTTGAAATGTTCGATCTGGATATAAGTGACAGCCTTATCTTCTATGCCGAGGCCAATGATATAGATACCGGCCTGGGCCTTGGAAATCCAACCGCGAGAAGCGATCCATATTTTATTGAGATAAGGCCATACCGAAAACTCGTCATGCAGGTTAAACCGATGCCTCCGTCAATGCAAGAGCAGGGCATGAAGATGCCCAAACCACATGACAAGCTGCGCGAGATTCTCGAGTATAACCGTGCTTTTCTCAAAAAGACCTGGTCACTGGCACATAAGAAAAAACTCGAAAAGCTCGACAAAAAAAGACTCGACTCGATTACTGACGACGTTCAATATACTGCCGAGCACCTCTCAATGATCCGCGACGATCCGGGATACGGATTTACACCTGAGCAAATTCAATCTATTAATTCGATACTGGGTGATTACGACGATGCAGCAAAAACCTTGACAAAATACCAACCAAACAAAGCCGTACCTCCTGAGAAAAGCGGCTACTACAAGGTTCGAAAACTGATCCAGGATCTTGCTGTAATAATTCCGCCGCCAGGACAAAATAAACAAAAAGAAAAACCTGATAAGCATAAAATAAAAGAAGAAATGCATCTTACACGTTTCGAGAAAGAACGTATCGAGTGGCAGCTCGAGCAGATCAAACAGAAACTTGCAGAGCTCGCAAAGGAGCAGGAAGAACTGCTGAAAGAATTCGATCATTTTCTGAAGCAGCAGGAAAAAGAAACCCTAAAACAACAGGCCAACAACCGGGACTCCTGGACAGGAAAAGATAAATTCGAATCGCCCCAAAGGCCTCCTTCTGAACAATCCGAACAACAAAAGCAAATTGCAAAAAATCAGAAATCACCAGTTACAATAGAAGGTCCTCAACCACAGACCGATGCTCAGGCTCAGGAACAGGGCCGGCAGCAAAACAAACAGAAGAATCAACAAAAACAAAACGATCAAAACCAGGAAAAAGCCCAGGAACAAGGTAAGCAACAAGGCGAAAAACAAGAAAAACAGCAGGGTCGGGAGCAAGGAAAACAAAAGGGCGCTCAAAAAGGAAATGGCAGTGGCAAAGGCTCCGCTAATATTAACGATATGCTTCGCATGATGCGGGCTCAGCAGAACCAGCTTCAGAAACAACTTGCCCAACTCGGCGAACAATTAGAAAACATGCCGGTACCTGATGACCCGAACTCAGGGACATACCGGGCTTCTCAAACAGCGAGACAGGATGCAAAAAAGCATTTACAGAAAGCATTCGAACAAATGAATGAATTTGACAAGGGTCTTGCTAACCAGTACTACGAAGAAGAACTCTCTGCAAAGGATCTTAAAAACGCTCAGAAAAACTTGGCAAAAGCTACCGACCATGTCAATAAGGCTAAACTGGCTCTTGCTCATGAGACTGCAAACAGAAAAGAAGCCTTCGCAATACTGGCGGAGGAAATGGCCAAGAAAATGCTCGAACTCGCGAAAGCTTATGACAAATCTATAACGCAGGATCAGAGAAGGGAATTTGAGCAAATGCTGATTGAAGCTGATGAGCTGCTTGATGCTATGCCGGATGATGTGCTCAAAGACCAAAATAAGCGGGATTTTTTGGCGCAGGCCTTGAAAAATAATAAACACCATGCTGATAATCAACAGGCAAAAAATAGTAATCAATCCGGCCAGGGCGATACCGGCAAGGCTGGCACTACTATGACCGCGCAAAATAGAAAAACCGATGAAGGCATCGTTGATAAAGAGGTATTTGTCAACGTCGCAAGAGTGCTCTGGTCGGCCTCTATTGAGGTAAAGAAAAAAGCTTCAGCACTGCCGGAAAAGCAGTTTTCACATCCGGTTTACTCTGAGCAGGAAACAGAATTCTTTGAGAGATCAGCTAATTACGACCAACATCAGGAAAACAAATGATTTTTGCAGACTATCCCGGACATTTTATTACGATAATTGTTGTCATAGCTTTGGCGTCGGCGCTGACCTGGACATTCATGACCACCAACTTAAAAAGACTGGGCGCTAAGCGTATTCTGTTCGCATTGATTGCTTTTCTGCCATTACTGGCATTGCTCATAATTTCATGGAATCCATCGAACCTGACAACAACCGAGCAAACACAAAAATGTTGCGTACTGGTCTTCTTCGATACCAGCAGAAGTATGTCCATCGAGGATCAAGATCATCAGCAAACAAGGCTCGATTCTGTCATAGATATTTTTAACAAAAAGTTTTTTACAAAATCCAAGGACAAGCCGGAGTACAGAATATTTGGTTTTGACAAAGATACTTATTCTGTCAATTCGGCAAAACACCTGCTGCGATGGGGCCAAAGATCCGATCTTCGGGATTCATGGAAAGCTGTCTGTAAAGAGCTTAATAGCTGCACAGGTGAAGATACCCGCAATAAAGAAGTATCTGGAGCGATAATCTTCACCGACGGCCAGGCCGACAATCAGAACCTGACTTTTTATGAGCCGTTAAAAAATAAGGACATCCCGGTAATGTTCGTTGGCGTCGGCTCAAACGAAAAACAGCCTGACCTGAAATTGATTTCAATGTCGGCACCTGCGCGGGTAGCCGTGGATACTACTTATCCGGTTACTGCAAAGTTAAATACTTATGGTATGATGGGCAGTAATGTAAAGGTCGATATCTTCCAAAATGATTATCTGATCGATACCAAAACAATAACGCCTTCTCAAAGCAACTCTAACCATGAGTTCAAATTCTCCCTAAGTTCCTCCGCTAAAGGCAACGATACGATTACTGTTAAAGCTTCCACAGAGGCAAAAGAGCTCAACATCGCAAATAACACCATGTCTAAAATAATCCGGGTCGAATCTGATAGCCGAGTAAAGGTTCTTTTCTACTCACAGGTCGCGAATTTTAATCTTGGTAAGATCAGGCAGATATTACTTAGAGATCAAAAAGTCGATTTGGATTTCAAAATGGATGTCGTTATTGATCCGCTGGTTATTCGCGACAATCCGAATGCTAACATTCACGTTAAGTTCCCTGAAGATAAAACCAAATTAAACAGCTACGACATCCTCCTCTTCGGCCCGACCAATTTCAACATGTTTTCGGATAATACCCTCAAAAACATTTATGATTTTACAACCCAGCGGGGCGGCACTATGATTTTATTGCCCGGCAAAGATAATTTCGCCATGTCGAGATTCAAACAACCGCTCATCTCGAACTTACTACCTGTCACATTCACCTATGCCGATTCCATTTTCGACCGAGGCGATATTGACATCCCGGTACTTCAAACCTCCGAAGCTATTGCCGCTTCGGTCTTTTCCAAAGAGGCTTTCAAATCACAAATACAAACTTCATTACCTGCCTACTCCGGCATGAAGAAAAAGCCTGCTGCCACAACTTTACTAACTCTCGCCGAGGAGCCTTTCTTATGTTTCCACCGCATTGGAAGAGGCCGCGTCTGTGTTATCAACAGCGACCTGCTCTTCCAGTGGTACCGAGAGGATCAGCAGGGCGGTTTCCTGCATCAGTTCTTTGCGAACTTAACATCTTATCTCGCACAGGTAACATCTACCAGTTCTCGTATTGACATTGTTGCCCGCAGGGACAATAAAAATAACGACATTATCGTCGAAGCATTCGTGCGAGGTCTTGATTATGAGCCCATCAGCAATGCCACGGTACTAATGGATGTAAATAATGAGCTTATAAAAATGTCACCGGCGTCCGACGGAAGATACATAGGCCGCCTAAGCGACTATAGCGAACAGTCCTTTCTAATGAAAGTCAAAGCTGAAAGCTCCGGTGTTTTCCTTGGCGAAGAAGTAGAAGTTATAGACCTTCCTCAAAAAAAGAATGAAATGTCCGAGCCAAGGGCCAACAAGCAATTTCTCGAAAAATTAGCAAGACACACGGGTGCGAAATATATCAATTCTTCGAAAGTAACTCAAAAAGATGCTTCTATATTTAGAGTCGAAAGAACTATTACCAGGACTAAAGAGATTTCCTCTATATGGCAAAAATGGTCCATACTGATTTTTATTTGTTGCTTATTGACTTTTAACTGGTTCATACGCAGAACAGTTGGGCTGGTATAACAGAAAGGAATTATATGAAATTTTTCAAAGCTATATTTCTTATAATATTACTCCAGACAATTTTTGCTTCTGCACCTGTCGCCGTGGCGACAGATGTAAGCGGCAACAAAGCAAAGACTTACGTGGTTATTGTCAGTGGCATCAATAAAGATCCCGAAGAAAAGCAAAGCAAGGGTATGACCACTCTTATTCTGAAATATTTCTTCGATGACGAAACTAATGTCGAGCCGGAGAACATATTTGTACTCGTACCGAAAAATTCTTTTGCAAGAAGAGACTATACGATTGATTGCACTAAAAAAACTCTCGAAAGCATTCTTAACAAATTAGCAAAAACCATTCAGCCTCAAGACACTTTCATTTTTTATTACACCGGTCAGGCTAATATCGTCAAAAAGAAGCTGCGTTTGAATATACCCGGCACCGATATTAGGCACGACCAGTTAGCGAAATTGTTAAAAAAGATAAAAGCCGAACAATCCCTCATTGTTCTCGATTGCCCCGGTTCAGGCCTTGCCGTAAAGTCTTTAATGAATCCAGGTCGAGTCATAATAGCAACCGCCGGAAGCGATCAGCACTTTAGTACATCTTTCAGCGGATACTTTGTACCAGCCATGACAGATAGCTTGGCTGATTATGACGAGGATATGAGAATATCATTACTTGAAGCCTTTAGATACGCTTCAATCCAGATGGATGAATATTATAAAGAAAACGAGCTAATGAAAACCGAGGCCCCTTTACTGGAAGACGACAACGACGGTACCCCGAGTCAAAGACCATGGACTTTTAAAACATCCGGCAAAGACGGCCTGATTGCTTCACAATGGTTTCTAAGCGAGTTCTGAGACTAAGAGCAAAATTATTTATAGAAATTGTTATGGATTTGATACTATATATAATAACAAATTGATTAGAGAAGATTATGTTGAACCAAAACAATAAATCAACAAGGCGCGATTTCATTATTAACACTGCCAAAGTTGCCGGCGGTTCTATACTAACTGCCTCTGCTCTTGCGAAGTCCGGAAAATCAAGGCAAGCCCGGATAGAGCAGGACATCCACGACCTCAACAATTATGATTTTATCCTGGCCCGCGCCAAATTCGCAGCCGAAAGCTCCGCCCCATGCCGCTGGAACACTCTGCCGATCGGCGACAAACATCTTTTAGAAGATTTGAGCAGGGTAGTTAGATGCAAGGTAAAAGAAGTACCTCGCGTCAGTAAGGGGCTTGTTAATGCTCGAGAAGAATATTTCAACGCCGTTGTTTCTTTCGAAGATTTTGAAAGAGTCAGGCGATTTCCATTCGTCTTTATGACCAACGAAGGAGACTTTAGATTCACCCAGAAAGAGAAAGACAATTTCAAAGCTTACATTGAACAGGGCGGTTTTGTTCTTATGGACGATTGTGTCTTGCATGATGTCGGTGACCACTTTTACCGTGGCTGCTACGCTCTTTTGATCGAATGCTTCGGCCCTGGCTCGGTTCAGCACGTGCCTAATGACCACGAAATTTTCCACAATGTTTATAACCTTGGTGATTTCGGCTTGCCATTCGTCCAGGGTGTTAAGCACGGCCCTAAAGCATTGTTTATAAATAATCGCTTGGCTGTTTTCTTAAGTTCCGGGGACATACATTGCGGATGGGTTGACCGCGACCACGGCTGGTATGGAGCCGACGGCAGGGGGCCCGGATGTGCCGGATACCAAAAGTGCATCGAAATGGGCATCAATATTATCATGTACGCTATGACTCATTGATATGAGAATTCTAAATGAAATATAAGTCCTGCATTGGTTTTGTCTTCTTCCTGGTTATTTGTACTAATTGCCTTGCCAAATACTCCGGCCGTATTATCGACTGGAGCGGCAATCCTCTCTCTGGCACTGTTGTTTACGATCTGACAGATCATGCCTTAAAAATCCAAAACAATAAGCCATTTCTCACCGAACAGATACCAAGAACCATTTCAGACAATAATGGCATCTTCGAGCTAAACAATAATAGCCGGCAGCTATTCATACTTTTGAAAAATATATACGGCCATTATGCTTTTTTTACCCTTGACGGCGATCGTCAACCACTCGACATTATGATGCCAAAGGCCGCACAGTTGACAGGCAAGCTAATGGAAGGCCCCAATCCCGTTCCAGCTACCGAAATACAGGCATATTTCTTGCCTGAGGGAGAAGAAGCTGCCAAAAGGATGCGATACAATTTAACCGCAAAAACAAACAAAAAAGGCATCTTCAAATTCAAAAACCTTTTGCCCGGCAAATACTCCATTCACGTATCACAAGAGGTGCCCCAGGTCGGATGCTGCTTCAATCAGGTCATCACAAAGCAAAAGCTCATAACTTTAGCACCCGGCCAAAAAAGGGAAGTAACATTGGGAGGCACTGATCTGCCGTCATTGCACGGCCGAATGACTTCCGCTGACGAACTGCCTCTGCATGGCGTTTGGATACAGTTATTGCCAAAAGGCAAAGATCCCAATCTATGCTCGACTAATGGCCAAAACATCTGGGCCGCGGTTACAGACCCCAATGGAAACTATAATATCTATGACATCCCGCCTGGCCAATATGAAGCTACCTGCTATAGGCGTCTTGCCGGAAATTCATATTCCAAAACATTCAAAAAAACACTCGATGTCAATATTGTTGATTTAGAGCAAAAACGAAACAACTTTGATATTAAGGTTGATCTCGAACCCTTTATGCCCCTGAAATATGGCTCACTCGCCCCTGACATCGAAGCTAAACTGCTCGATGGAACATCTTTCAAACTCTCCGATCATAAGGGCAAGGTTGTTGTGTTGTATTTTTACATAAGTACCTGCCGGCCCTGCGTTTCTTCGATTGATTACTTTGAAGAACTACATAAGAAATATCAGGACCGAGCTAAATTCGTATGTGTCAATCTTGATAAAACACTCTTTATATGTGATGAGTTTACAAGTAAAAAAGGCCTGACACTACCTCAAATATATAACGGCCCAGCCCAACAAAACTCAATCGCCAAAGCTTACAAAATTTCAGAGGTACCGACCTCTTTCATCATTGATGCTAATGGAAACATTGCACAAATTGACCTCTTCGGCCCAACCCTCGAAAAATTCATCGACGAAAATCTGCTAAACAACTCAAACTAACCAACTGACCTTATCATTCCCGCGAAGGCTGAAAGTGCCTTAGGTGCGGGAATACATGTTTTTAAAATTTGAATTTTGGTTATTCGATCTTGTTTTGTATTTGGGATTTAGAAATTAGGATTTATTAAGTGAAAAAAGGGCAGCTTAGGAATAAGCTGCCCCCAATACCCCCCCGGGGATATTCTCATCGTTACCACCCCTAACTTTGTCACCCCCGCAGGCGACTATAAGTTCATTCCATCCGTCTCCTCCTGAGAAGCCCGAATCCGCCCAGCCCCAGCATCACTAAAGTGCAAGGCTCAGGAACACAGGTGGTTGCGAAATCATACAAATCAGCGATTTCCTGCTCACTTAAAACGCTGTCATAAATAACTACTTCATCCATACAGCCGGAGAAAAATCCGGTCAATGGAGTGACCTTACCATCATCGCTTAGCCATGTGTTTGCACCTAAAGCTATCGGCTCGGTATTGTTTTCGATGCCGCCGGTATAGTCGTTGGTATCTACGATACCGTCATTGATATAAAGCTCCATTCCGCCTGAGCCGAATGTCAGTGTGACTAAGTACCATGTATCAAGTACAATTGGAGTGCTGTTTACTACATAGTAATTATCAGCATCGCTTTGCAATCTAACAGAGAGCTGCTGTGTAGCCGCATTTGTCATAAAGGTCAAATGTCCACCATCGTCGAAATTCTTAGAGTCTTTAGAAAAGATAGCCGAATCAGTAATCGTATTCAGGTCCTTGAACCAGAACTGGACAGTCCCTTCATCGAGCTCATAGGCGTCGCTATGATCTATCTCTACATAAGCATTGATAAAGCAAGCTGCTTTATTATCATTACACTTCAATGACAATGCGCCTTCCTGACCGAGTGTAACATTATTATAGGTGCCGTCCTGAACACCTTTTTCATCGCTGGCAACATTACCGCTTGTCTCATCGAGCCGCCAATAACTCACCGGCCCAAGAGCGTTGACCATGTCCACATAGTTAGCTGAACTAACTGCTATCATTGTTATAATGCAGATTAAAACCGTTATTACATTTCGAGCTTTCATGATTAATATCCCTTTGATAAGAAGTTATTATTTTTTACGCCTTAATAATGCTAATCCACCAAATCCCAGCATTGCGATTGTTGCAGGTTCCGGTATGACATTCTCACCGTAGTAAACTTCGTCTATTGCGTAACCATCTACTTTGCAGGGATTGTAATTTCCGTAATTGTCTGAAGATATACGCTCACGGTCCAGGTAAACGGTGTCAAAAGCAATGTCGCTTATTATGCCGAAGAATAATTCTGTTCCATTGCTTTGTGGTGCCACTGCGATTGTAAATACCTCGTTATTTTCGTTGCTGAAAACCAGTTGTCCATAACCTTCGTCACCCCAGTCGATAATATTCAAACCGAATACCTTTATGGATTTATCGAAGGCGAACATTAAATTTCTTGTTATGGTCGCTACGTACTGATCACCGTCTGTCGCGTGAAGTCCAACATATTCCTCATCAAGAACTGCCAGGTTACGGGTGCCGTCAATAATGCTGAAATCTGCCACATCCACACTCGTTCTGGTGAGATCACCTGCGGTCAAAACACTGCCTGCATCATCAGGAATAATTCTTTCGAAGCTTTCCATCAAAACAGGCCCAGCCGCTAAAAGAAAATCGGCTTCATTGTTATAGCTGATAGCTCCAAAGGATGCTGCTGACATTATAATTGCCGCGATAATGCTGATTGTTACTATTCTCTGTGTTTTCATTTTCTTTCTCTTTCTCGCTTAAAGCGAATTCTTGGTAAGAGCTGAAACTCTCCTGTGTTTAAGCTCTAAACCATATCTTGCATTAATTAACTGCGCTTCCTGCGAGCTAAGAACATTCCACCAAGTCCGAGCATTGCTATTGTTGCAGGCTCAGGTACACACCATGTATCTACTGCTAAGGCATCAACATATATGTTGCCGCTGATGATAAATTTCTCCCATTCCGGGTTAGACGGATAACGCCATACATAAGTACTTTTCATCCAGCCGCAGCCTAATTGAACCGGGTCACCAAGAAGTCGAGGCGGGTAATTATGAGCAGGCCTGGGCTCCAAACATTCAAAGATTGGAACATCATCACAATCCTGTGGTTTCCATATAAGCGAAACATGCATAAGCTTCCAATCATTTGGACGATCAAAGTTATCAACTAAAACTTCGATCTCACCGGACAATGCCCATACGCCCCTTCTACGGCTGTCATCGGCCTCCATAGTTTCGATCCAATGACTGCTGACCTCTACTACCTTGGTATCAGGCAAATAACCAAGTGAACCAGGCTGCGGTGAGCTGGGGCTAACAGGGCCATCGGGTGCAATATTAAATCGCTGGTCTGTGTTGAACAGCCAGAATTGCGATGTTGTGCCATCTTGGCCGCGCCAATCTGGCCCACTACTGGTAATATCACTTATTTCTGTAGCGGATGCCCCAGCCGTTAATACCAGTGCAACAATGATTGTTAGCATGATTCTTTTCTTTTTCATTTCCTTTTCCCTTTCTGCTTTAGTATTGAGTTTCTCCATTATTATTTATTTATGGTCGATTGCGTTTACGTCGTAACACTGACAGTGCTCCTACGCCAAACAATGTCATTGTCATTGGTTCCGGGACAACTCCTCCCGAAGGTGATCCGAGCCCCAGGATGCTGCCTTCGTAATCATCTATGAAGGTAAATGTTACGTCTTCTGCCGTCAGATCAATGTTGATCTCGTACAACTTCCCGATATGGGTTTTAAGATCATTGCTTACGCCGAAAAGCTTACCGGCCTCTTCGTCGTACCAGATATCCGTAATTCTTTTCTCACTGGCAGAATCGAGATGCGTAGCTGCTCCGGTATTAGGATCGATAAAATAAATCCTCGTACCGAACGATGTCTTGGTCATGGCGACCAGTTTATCTAATGATGCGTCATAATCTAACGCCCATGCCGCTCCATAAGCTCCCATCGCGCCGATATAAGTTGGTGTTCCGTTAGTTGTGTTGATTGTGTAAAGCCCGACATAGTCAGAGCCATAAAGAATATCGTTCTCTTCATCATAAGCTAATGCACAGATATATTTGTTCCCGTAACTGCCGACTTCTGTTACTTCCAGGGTGCTGGCATTGATCCGGTACAATGATCCCCCCTTACCGGTTGCATAGAATGAATCTTGGTGTTCGCTGCCTGCGTCTGTCGCTCCCCACCAGTCTTGGTTCGTTGTCCCAAGAAGAGTTGTTTGTCCCGAATTGAAATCTACCTGGTAAATTCCATTATAATTACCGGTTCCGACTCCATAGGCTACTGATGCACAAGCACTAACAGGTATTGATACTATTATGACCAGTAGTATCAATAAAAATGATAGTTTGGCTGCTCTCTTTTGCTTCATGAATACTTCCTCCATACTTGTATTTCTATTCTTCCTGGTTTCTATTTATTATCACAGCCTGAGCCGTGCGATTTCTAAATGCTGGGCTGAAGACCTCACTTTAGTTATAATTGGTTCTACGGCCTCGAACCCAGCTTGGGGGAGAAAACTCCTCGTGAGCTTATATAAACGTGACTATCTGTCACGACCGCTCTCAAATGTAATACTTTTTAAAGAACCAAAATTTATATTCAAAAATCTGCTTATGATTTAAATTTGTATCTCGCACCGACACGAACAGGCGCTTCTAATCCCAGTATTCCACATACCGTATTGATCAACAGCTCACCGCCGCAATCTTCGGTCAGCACTGCCGTTGCCCCTGTACTGCGGGCCAGGATCTCTTGCTCCGAATTGCCCGGATCAATTAAAACGATAGTGCTCAGATCAGGCTTGACCATCCGTAGCCGTCTTTGAAAAAGACCATCACGCATATCGTCAAGCTGCCATTTGCTAAGGACTACCTCAAACCTCTCATCCCGCAAAAACCGAACAGCCTCGATCGCATTTTCGGCCTCTATCAAACGAATTGGCAGTTCTCTAAGGCTTCCGACATATTCTTCAAGCCCAACCGCCAACATATTTGCCTGTATCAAAATTTTCATTGTTAATAACTCCGTATATTGCCGTGTCCAATTTCCCACAGCCGTTTTTGCGCGTACTATTTCTATATCTATCACGGTTATTCCGTGTCTGTTTCCTGTGCTGGGAAGATTCTTTTTGGGGGCTGATTCTTGCCCAGCGTTGAAGGTGAAAGAGGGTTTAAGTTTTTAAGTTTTGAGTATTTAAAAGTTTTTGGTTTCTGATTTTCATTTATAATTCTCACAGCCGAAGCCGTGCCTGCTTTAAGGCTGGGCGGGCGCCGTCAGCATATTGCCGATAAACGCAAGCCCAGCGAAGAAGAACTAATTAATCTATAATTATCATGGCCTTAACCATGCTTAATTGTACCCGCTGGGCCCGGTCAACATGCGTCGAATCAAACCCAGCGAAGAAGAGGAGAGAGAGAGTTCGTTAAATGCTTTATCTTGATCACGGATTACTCCGTGCAATTTACCGCTGGGTTAGCCATTACTTGCGTCGAAATTACTAACCCAGCGAAGAAGAGGAGAGTGAGAGTCGTCGTCTCTGCTAATTTATTCAAAACATGACTATGTCACGATTGAGGTCTGCTGGGCTTGCCATTACTTGCGTCGAAATTACAAACCCAGCGAAGAAGAGGAGGAGAAAAAATGAGATTCTCTGCCTGTATAATAAACACGGCCTAAACCGTGAAGGCTGCGTGCTGGACTTTCGAGTCAAAACAGACTAAAAAGCCCAGCTTGGGGGAGAAAACTCCTCGTGAGCATATATGACATCGCGATAATACCATCGCGTTCGCTCTCCAGATAAAGCGACCTGGCTTAAGTAACTTTTATGACAGCCTGACGATTTGAGTTTTCTCCCGGCCGTCAGTTTACTCTCGCTGACATCGCTGTTTGGTATTCTAATTTCAAAGAGCCGCTTCTGTTTCTTTTTCTCTTCAAGGCTTACTGTTATTTGCCTTCGCCTTTATATAAAGCGAATGCCGTGCCAAACTCATGCCGGAAAAAATAAAAACCTTATCTCTTTATACTGCAAGTAGTTACGTCTTGCAATTTTTGTGTCACTTTCTCTTTGTTGAAAATGCAAAATCGACCGATCAGGCCGCTGATTTTGGAGTTTTATGTTTGTAAGATATGCTTTTTGCGCCGGTTGAATTCAAACCGACCATTTTCGTCGCCACCGACCATTCACGTCGCATCAATTTATAAGTTGTTTATTTAATCAAATTTTTGATGATCCCGGCAGTATGGATAGCCAGGAACATGAGGTAGTCAAGGTCGCTGAGGCTATAGTGTTTCTGTATCATTGCGTTGTCGCAATAGAGCAGACCAAACAAACCTTCCTTGCGAATGACTGGTGCGATCAAGGCTGAGCGGATACGGTCTTTAGATTCCATCTGGGCTGAAACTCTCGGCAGTACGAGCGATTGCTTATTCTCTATTGATTGTTTTATTTTCTCCATCAATTGCAGGTCGGTCAATCCGATCTGTTTTTTGTCTCGTCGTTTGCCGGCATGGTAAGGCATGGGGCCGGACGGCTCTTTTCTAAGTGCGCACCATACATGCGAAGCGTCGAACTGCTGCATTATAATATCGATGAGCGAACGCAGCAGGGCATCGAGGCTATCAGCTTCACAAAGAGTCTGTGTTGCTTCAGAAAAATTCGTCAGTCTTTTAGCGGGAAGCCGCATAGCAGGGGCGTGCTGTGAGTCCGGTTTTCTTATAACGGTTTCGCTCTTTGGTGTCGTAAGCGATGCTTCAAGGTTCATTGTTTCAGCGGCCTGGTCGATTACCTTGGCCTTTTTGTCCTGCAGATCGATGTCGATAACAAATTCACCTATTTGTATAATGTGGCCGCTGTGCAATTGGGCTTTTGTAATTGGTTTGTCATTCAGGAAAGTTTTGTTGGCAGAGTCGAGATCCTGTATGGTCCACTGTTCGGTCATTCCGTCATAATTGATCTTGGCATGTTGTCGGGAAACAAGTCTGTCGTCGAGTAAGATATCACAATTTGGTTCTCTACCGAGGCTCACGGCATGTTTGGCGATCTGAAATTCTTTTATCAGGTCACCATTTTTTTTCACGATCAGACGCATGTTCAGGTGCCTTAACGCCAGCTAACATGAAGAAATATATGCTAATAAAATACTAACATAATTTTGGAAAAAGTCAACCTATTTTCTGCTGACCATTAGCTCGAGGTCTTCCTTTAAGGCTTGCAGATCCTCTTCGTGCTCGACTTCCTGCTCGATTATCTGTAGAGCAATATTATAAGTTACCGGGTCGGCGGTTTGAGTTATGTCCATGAGTTTTTTGTAAACGCCGATAGCGCACTGCTCGCCTTTGATGTTCTGTTCGAGCAGTGTTCCGACGTATGGGTCGTCTGGTGCATCGTAGCCGCAGTTTGTCCATGTGTACCAGTCTTTCGGTGTGGTGATGGGTGTACCGCCGAGCTGGATGATGCGATTTGTCAGCAGCAGAGCGTGGCCAAGCTCTTCTGTGGCGTGCTGTTCGAGCTCTGCGATGACGGCGTCTTTCATTGGGCCTTTACAAACTTTGGCGCCCAGCCAGTATTGATAATATGCCAGCCATTCGTCACAGTAAGCTTTGTTTAAAAGTTCCAACAGCTCATTGACATCCATTGAGACTATTTCGGTTCCCTTGGTTCCCATTTTCAGGCTCCTTTATTTAAAAGGTGTATGAGTTATTCGCCTAATTTGAATTTTACCTGTTGGGATGATTGTTTTAAAGGAAAAAATGCAGAGGAATCGGCCTACATTTCATTATCTTCTTCGATAATGCCGAGGGCAATCAGTGCATTGAAAGCAGCTTTCTGTTCAGCCTCTTTCTTATTATTGCCCCAGGCACTTTTGAAATGTTTGGCGCCGATGACAGCCTCGGCCTCGAAGCATTTATTATGGTCGGGGCCTTTTTCGTCCAGCATCGCGTAAATCGGAGTTGTGCCGATGTTCTGTTGGGCGTGTTGCTGAAGCATTGATTTATAATTTCCGTGGGATTGCTCGGCGTCGGCGGCACTGATGATGGAATCAAAACTATCGACTACGAACTTCTTGGCCTGTTCGAATCCGCCGTCGAGATAAATGGCAGCTATCAATGCTTCAAGTAGTCCGGCAGCAAGTGAGCCGGTTATGGCTCTGCTGCCAGCCATTCCTTTTCCTACGGCAAGGTATTCCTGCAGACATAGTTTTTTGATTATTCTCGAGCAGGTTCTTCTCGATACGAGCATGGATTTAATTTTTGTAAGGTCGCCTTCGAGGTATTGCGGGAACCTGTTAAACAGAGCTTCGCAGATGGCGATGCTAAGGATGGCGTCTCCGAAGAATTCGAGCCTTTCGTTACTTAGGACACGATTTTGAACAGATGAGGAATGGTGAAAGGCCTGGTCAAGAAGGGCATCGTCCTTGAATTTATAACCAATAATCTTTTCAATCTCACGGAGATCTTCAGGGTTCATCGCTTTGTCCTGTTTTTTCAAATCTCTACGAGCAGATTACGAATGTCGCTGCCTCCAGCGAATTTCGTAGCCGGCTCGACGTTTAAATCAACGTCATTTTAGCAAAACTTCAGCGGTCAAGTCAAGGCTTGGCCGCTGAAGTTTTTAGTTAGCAGTCATCTGTAAACTCGCCAAAGCTACGAATTTGTCGTCCACGAATTCGAAGACATCGTCGAGGCCTGTTACGATGAATACACCCTTTGTTGCCGGTGCGACGCTGCAGAAGATCAGGTTGTGCCCGCAATCGGTCATCATCTTCCTGAGCTTGAGGAGTTTCGACAAGCTGGAAGAGGTGATAATATCAATCGCGGAAAAATCGACAACTACATCGCAATCGCCACGGTCACGCACCGTTTGAGTCAGTGATACAACTTCATCGCCCAGATCGGGTTCGGGTACCAGATCAACGAGAATAACATCGTCTGACCAGTTTTGAATCCCCATTCTAAATCCTTTCTTTATGCAATTCTGTTTTTACGGATTTTTTTACTCTTACGATGCCTTTATCGGCATATAGCAGGGGCAGGTTAACCAAAACCACCCTGCTAATATTTCAGTATCCGGCGGATTTGGGGCCTATAAAAATGGCCCAATTTTTACAATAATATAGTTTGTTAGCAGTTTATATTTTTACCTTAGCCGGGCATATTTATTGCCTGGGCAAAAGCCCCTGTTAAAGCATAACGTCAATATTGTAAATGTGGAAATTGATATGGATAATTTTCGGCAATATTCTTCGAAACGGCAGCCCCCGGGCGGGCAAATTATGAGAGTAAGGTACTTGAAGAATGGCGGCCGATAGGTTATATTATTATTGAGAAGTTAGATGATGGGGGCGTTACCATGAGCGATTTTAAAATGCATCACGTTGAGGACCCGAAGGTTGACATACTAAGCCACGGAAGAAGGAAAAACTCTGCGCATATCCTGACACTCGATAAAGTGCTTGCCGAGGATGTTTATACTAGGCTGCACAGTAACGAGCAGATGAAGAGCTTCGAGTTTATATTACCTAAAAATCTTGGCCGAAAAGAGGGGGTCGAAGAGATCGATGCAATGGCCCCCGATACTGTTCGTTCCAGGATCATTATTATTGATGTTCGAACGAGCACGCTTACCTGGCTTCAGCAGGCTTACAACAAGGTTGTTGGCTATAACAGGCGTGACCTCAATACATCTGTTTTTAATGTATTGATAGGAGATGGGCCTGTTAATCTTTTCCAGAATGGCAACAGTATGGATATGTTCGTCTCACACCTTGCTTCTTTAAGAGTCGATTATACGCCTGCGGCGTTTTTCTTCGATCCATTCATTCATTACGAGCCGGATGAGATACCACGGATGGGCGCTGAGCAGCAATTCCATATCAGTGATAAAGTACCGAAAAGATTGCTGCCTTATTTCACCGGCCATAGCGAGCCGACGGTTAGCAAGATAAGAAAATTCTTCCGCGCAGAAGGCAAGAGTGAAAAGGACAAACAGAAGAGGCTAAAGGTTCTGCGGTCGGTATTCGAACAAAGAGTCAAAAAGCAGTTTCCCAACCATATCCAAAAGCTCGAACAACTAATGAGCAAGGAGGGCATCCAGATATCGACCGAGAATATGCATGTCTATCCGATGTATTTTGAGGACTGGATATACGAGCTATTCGTAAAGGCAAGCTGATTTCGATACTCGATTCTTTATGCTCGTAGGTCATAACATGTAGCGTTCAGGGGGGAGTTGGTAATCTCGTCCAGAGGCAGAACCCCCAGCACAGGTCTGGGGGCTAAACAATGAGGCGGTTTTGTTTATTCCATTTAACGGCGGCGTTTTCGGCGGTTGGGGTTTTGGGAGCCAGCGGTATTAAGTTTTAAGTAGCCGGTGCCGTAGAAGTTTTGGCCTGACTTTAGTTGGCCTTGACATTCAACGGCGTTATTTCCAGGTGACAGATGGCCAGTACATGTGTTTTTATCGAAGACGCCCAGGATGTATGTTCGTTTGCCGGACTTGTAGTTTATGTCATAGGCGAATTGCCTGCGGGCCTTGACGTTGCCGGGGTGGAAAGTTAGCTTTTCTGTCATATCGATGTCTGCTTTTGATATCTCAGGCGGCATCGAGAAAAGCATGAACATGTTTCTTCTTCGGCTGTTTGGGGTTAGGATTCTTGGGATGCAGAACATTTTTACCTGGATATCTTCAGGCTGGAATTCAAAGGCGCCAATATCGATGCGGCCTTGTGCTACACGTGGGTTGCCTTCATAGTCTGTTGGATAGTTAGGGTCGAGAACGGAATTGGGGTCGCCGGCGTTTATGCAGAGGGATTCGGGTTTTAGGTAATAGTCGCCATCTACCCAGTAGTCATCATTTGCGTCAGCGGGAGTACCATTTGTATCCCAATAGCCAGGATCAACATAGCAAGGATCTGTGTCGATATTACCCGGGCCCCAGTTGAGGCTGTTCATATCATAGATATTCAAAGCACTCTGGCCGCCTGCAATGTTGCAGTAGCTTATATCAAGGCTTGTTTTACTCCAATTTTGGACACCAGCAATGCTGCCGTCAGCCTTTTTACCAATGATGGAATTTGTAATTATAGTATTAGAGTCATTATTAAAATACAACATCGAAGAGTTTTCCATACAATTGTTTTCGAATGTGCAATTATCTATGATAGTTTCACTATTGCCAGTATGTATAAGAGCCTTACGTTGATTGCCGCAAATAATCGAGTTTGTAAGATTAAAATAATTTGAAGAACCCCGAAATTCAATTGCAGCTCCACCATATTTATTATCTGTAATTAAACAACGATTGATTGCGAGATTAGAGTTACCAGATCTTATAGCGGAGGGATAGCAATTTCTCATAGTGGAATTGCTAAGCCTGACATCTCCTCCAGAACAATCAATGCCACTCCAATGGCCACTGAAAGAATTTATATAGCAATTATTTATGTCCAAATCTATTGAGCCATATTTACTAGTTCGAGTCCTAATACCTGCCCGATCCAAATAGCAGTTGTTTATGTCAATACTTCCACCCTTTGTTTCATACGTATCGCAAATAATCCCCCCGTTTTCGATAGAACAGCTTTCCACGTTTGCGGAGTTTCTGAAAAGCATGGGGCCTTTTACATTGCAGTTTTTAATTAGAGGATTTCCATAAACCGATGAGACGGCGTAATCAGCTTCATTTGCATCGATAAAACAGTCGGTGATAGTTGGGCTGGAGCCGTAACAAAAGACAGTTGCTTCACGGGAATAGGGATAAGGTTTTACGTCAAAGCCTTTATTACCTATAAGGGTCAAGCCCTGAATCTTACAAGCAGGAGATTCACCGTTATCGAGAAGTAAGCACACCGAACTTCCAGGTGCCTTTACTATGGTGTTTAAAGTCACATTGGGATCGCAGGGATCAGTACCTCTTATGGTAATTGCCTTTCCATTTGGAGACAGGCCCCTATATAGAGAGATAGGTATATCTGGGTATTTACTATAATAGAAACTAGAATGCTGTCCCTCAGCGATAATAACAGTATCACTATGTTGAGCGAGGTTTAGAGCCGGCTGGATATTTTTCTTCGCTGTCGGCCAAGATAGGCCGTCACCAGAGTCGTCCGGTCTGTTGGCATCAACGTACCATGTGTTGGGGGCATGGTTCGGGTCGCTTGAATATATTTCATATTCTTCTATGTTGGTATATGGGTCGCCGTCTGGATTGTCATTTGGTTTGGCGATGCTTGTTGAACCAAAGTATTTTAGTTCCCACCAATCCGGCAGTTCGTCGCCATCAGTATCGATGAATTCATCGGCGCCGATATCGACGCCCAAAGCATATGGCCTTGGTTCGCCATCAATATCAAGGGCAGGGACATTAAAATCATTGCCTGCATCTATACAAGGAGAAGCTGCAGTCAGATGTCCATCCGGAGTAAGTAATGGATCGATATCGATAGTGTCTGTTCCTTCGAAACCGCCCTGGATCAAGTTATTAGTGAATGTAGACTTGGGGAAGCGACGGATATCATGATCTTCAAAAATATCAGGTTTGTTTGCCCAGATGACGCAATTTTTGATGGAATTTTCCTCACCTCGGTCCAGCCAAATCAAAATATTATTACCATTTGTTTGTACATTTTTGTTCGAGATGATAGTGCAATTAGAGGCGTTTAGAACAGCGTTATTCATAAAAAATAACGGACCAGTTGAGTTATTCCTAAAAATGCAGTTTTCAAGATTAACATTTGTTCCATATTTGCCTCCAATGGCCCCCAATAATGCATTGCCTGAACTAGGTATGCCAAAAGAATGACAACTGTTATTAAAAAATCGACAAGAATCGAAAGTTACATTAGTCTCAATAGTACTGTAATATGGATAAGAACCATTTGCAATTACAATTAAAGGAGGTGCACTGCCTAAGTTATTGGAAATTTCACAATTGACGAAGTTGACATCGGCAGCAGCAATGCAACGAATACCATAATGATATCTCTCATAATCACGTTCAACGTAACCAATGCCGGTAAATATACAATTATTAAAAACAGCGGAACCACTGTTTATAATTTCAAGGCCTCTATATGTTATATAACAATTATTGAATTTTGTGTTTCCCTTAGAAATCGCAAAATAGAGGAGATTGCTGTCGTTAACGGAATGGTGTCCATAGCAAGTCAAGGTACCGTAAAAATAAGGTAGGCGTTTATATCCTTTGTAATGGCAGTTATTTACTTCAGCACTGCCCCCGAATAAAACGATCGATTTTGAATTTTCGAATGTACAATTGGATATTACAGGTGAACTATTGTACGAGAATATTAAATTGTTTTTATTATCAAGGAAATGACATTTTTCAATCCTCGGGCTTGATAGATGACAGAGGATCGCACTAGCAAACTTCGGATAGCTATTTAAAAATTCTATGTCATATCTTATATATTGAAAGTTCGGGTCGGTTTTATAATTATCCTCAAAACCTTTTCCATTTTTGATAGTAATCCCGGAAAGTATAGTATTTTGAATTTCGCCATTGCGGAATACAAAGGCACGTCTTTTATTTTGGCAATCAACGATAGTAGCAGCAACGACACATGGATCGTTAGGGTCAGCAGAACGCAGTGTAATTGCCTTTCCGAGGAAATCAATACCGGTTTCGTTCCATGCATCATTATAAATTCCCGGTGAAAGTATGATCGTGTCATTGTTGCCTGGAGCGGTATCGATAGCGTTTTGTATAGTAAGTTTTGGGCCGCTTAGACCATTCCAAGCTTGTGCTTGGCCGTCATAGGAGTCATTACCGTCAACAGGATCGACGTAGTAAGTATTTGGGCCCTGAAACGGATTAGTCGCTAATTTGTATTCGATGAGATTTATGATATTATCCAAATCTCCATCGCCGTTGGGATCGGCTGCGGTTGCAGAGCCGAAGTATTTTAGTTCCCACCAATCAGGCAGTCCGTCAGAATCGGTGTCTATAAATTCGTCAGGGCCAATGTCATATCCGGCACCAAAAGGCCTGGCATCGCCATCAACATCATGAGTCGGAGCGTTAATATCTGTCGCATTATTTATACATGGAGAATTAGCAGTCAAGTAGCCATCTAAAGTTAGCATCGGATTTGTCGAAGTATTTCCGGGGCCAGGCCAGCCGCCCTGTATTACAGAATAGCTAATGTTAGGATCAATACTTTTATTGAATAGAAGTAAACTATTTGAAAAAATAATAGAGTTTCGAAATGTTAAACTAAAATTACCATTATAGAAATCAAATAGTTCCTGTTTTTCCTCAGTTGAATAATTGTTCATAATCAAACAGTTAACAAATGTCGCATTAGAATCGTAATGAGCAAACATCACTCGGCCACGGCCTATCATATTGCTTTTGAGAGTGCAGTTGGTCAAATCAACCGAACTGTTATCTATATAGAACAACTCGTAAAATGAATCTCCTGCATTATCATTTATACGGCATGAATTAAGAATAAGATTGCTTTTATAAGCCATGATCAAACTAGATAAGGCCGTGTTTTCGGTTATATGACAATCTATCAATTCTACGGATGGGGCATTTACGCATCTAATGGCTGCGCCATAACCTTCAAATCCATTTGTAATCGTAAGCCCTACCAATGTCACATTAGCATCAATATAAAAAGCTCTGTGGCGATCTGCATTGTTAGCTTCACAGTCAATAATACAATCAGCGGAGAGGTCTGCGCTTTGGATAGTGATATCCTTGAAGTTATTAACGTCACGATTTCCGTCGCCGGTGTATCTTCCGGGGGCTAAAATAATAACGTCGCCGTCGTTGGCGTCATCGATTGCGGCCTGGATGGTTGGGTAGTCGCCGGTGCCGTTGGCATCGAGGTAGAAGGTGGCGGCGGGAGTTGATACGGTTAAAATAGTGAAAATTAGTGCGAAAGTGAGCTTTTTCATAATATGGCCTCCTTGTAATTAGTTTAGCGTTTTAGCTTTAGCGGCTAAAAAACGGGTACTCGCGTCAGCTTTTTCATTGACAAATCCCCTCTGATATCGTATAATTTTAGCAGTTAAGGTCGATAATAGGGGAGGTAGTGCGAGGAAGGGTTGGTGTCAGGAGATTAGAAATATGTACTGGGAAAAAGCGTTTTATCCATATATTTTCGTCATCCTTTTTATATTCTTTTCAATATTCAGTTCTAGCTTAAATGCCGATTATTGCACAGCTTCCGGTGGTGGTGATGAATATATCGACTCTTTTACTTTTTATACATATCAGAACAAAGGCACCGGCTACCACCCCTTTGGATATGATGGTCGAACCGGTAGTACTATAAACCTTCAGCGTGGTGAGTCATACCAATACGTGATAATAAATGGTGACGCATATGAAGGTGATCAATGCAGGATCTGGATAGACTGGAACCAAGATGAAATTTTCGGTACCGGTGATGAGGAAATAACACCAGTAAACCATTTCCAATATTATTATGGAATGATAACGGTTCCCACAGATGCCGATCTTGGCAGTACAAGACTTCGGATCAGAATTAATTACACAGGAGAAATGTCGCCATGCGGAGGAGCCCAATACGGAGAAGTTGAAGACTATACGATTAATGTAACTTTACCGGGAGAGTCTGAAACTGTTTTCGAAACCGCAAGCATGGGGCCGATGATGCAGAACACCGGCTATCAATTCGATAGCGTAGATTATTTGGCGGTCCGCTTCGAGTTGACCGAACCTACGACAATAACAAAGGTAGGCGCACATATCGGAGATTTCAGTACCGAAGATTTAGCGACAGTGACTTTTTACCTTGTTAAGCTGGCCAATGAGAATGCTTTTCCAAATTATAACATTTTTCCGACTAAAGAAATAACTCTTGGCTTTCCACCTAAAATAAGCATGGATTACAGACTTAATATTCCCTCGCCCCAGGAATTTGAACCCGGCTGGTACGCATTGATCGTCGGCTACGATGATGATTATCCAGGAACAGGTCTGATGCCGACCGACGGCCAGACAAGAATCGGCAGCCCTACATTTATGAAAAGGGATTCTGTTAGCTGGACTAACTACTATCCCTTAGGCGCGTTAAGATTTGTGGTAGAAGGTATAACGACTCCAACCTGTGGCGATCCGAATACCCCGATCAATCCGGTACCCTGGAACAGAATAGAGGGGGTTAGTCTCGATCCTAATCTTTACTGGACGGAAGATAACGATTGGCCATGCGAAACTACTTATGATGTTTATCTCGATACAAGTAATCCTCCCACAACTTTGTTAGCATCTGATCTTAACGAATGCAGTTTTAGTTGCAGCGGGCTTGACGCCAATACGAATTATTTCTGGCAGGTGGTTGCCAAAACAGATTCGGGGCAGACTACAGGTCCTGTCTGGTCATTCAAAACTGATGATATGGCTGAGTTGCCGCAGATACCAAGGTACTATATTGTCGATCTGGGAATCATGGAGCAAGTGTATTGGTATGGCCATCCCGTTGGTGGAAGTCTCGCAAATGGGCTCAATGAAAAGGGGCATGTTGTAGGTGAAAGTCATACAGGTAATATTGTCAGTGCCCAGACATTCTTCTGGCGTGACGTTAATGATAATCGTCACGGCGACCCCAACGAGATGATAAGAGCGGAAGATATCCGTGAAAAGGGCTATAATAGCGCCTATGGTATCAGCAATAACGGATTAGTAGTTGGCAGAGTAGGAAGAAACTATTTTAGCAGCGAAGCGTTCAAATGGTGGGACCAAAATGGTAATTCTGAGGTAGATCCCGGAGAGTCTGAGGTTCTGCCTGTACCTACTCCAGCACCAGCTACTAATTATGCCAGTGCCGCTTTAGCTTGCAATGATAATTTAATGGCTGTTGGTTATTGTGCAAACGATGTTGATGGAATTAATCGTACCCGGGCATGTTTGTGGGATGTTTCAGCCAACACATATACCGTCCTGGGAACACTTGGTGGTGAGGAAAGCTGGGCCAGAGCAATCAGTGATTGCAATATAGTAGTTGGAAGTTCAGATTGTACCGATGGTAATTTAACTCACGGCTTTATATGGGTTGACGGTGACGTGGATGGGGTCTGGCAGATGTCTGAGATGATCGAGATACCTACGTTTGGGGGCAAGCGCAGTTTACTCCATGATATAAATAAGAAGGGGCATGTTGTTGGCTATGCCAGGGATGTTAACGAAGCGACACGTGCTATATTTTGGGCCGATGTTAATGGCAATGGAAAATGCGAGCTCGATGAGATGAAAAACATTCAAACGATAGATTCTAATGGTATTAGTATTTCTTATGCGATAAATGATCGTGACCAAGTAGTTGGCGAAAGACTTATAAAACCAGATAACTTCGGCGCCCGCAGAGCATTTTACTGGGACAAAAACACCGGTATGGTCGATCTGTTGGATCTTGTGTGTAATAAAGAGGATTGGTATTACCTTATAACTGCCAAAGATATCAGTAACAAAGGCTGGATCGTTGGGTATGGTAGAAAGGCAAATGACACTCACCATGCGTTTTTAATGATCCCGGAGATAAACATGGGTGATATTAATTGCGATTCGATCGTGAATTTATTAGATCTTGCCGCTGTAGCGGGGCAGTGGAACAGAGAGCGACAGATCGCAGATTTTTATCCCGGCGGGGGCGATGGATTAGCCAACTTGAAAGAATACGCGATTTTTGCACGTGCCTGGGGAAGTGAGTATCCACTCTGGCCTTATAATGATCTGGTTGACTTCAATTTTGACAAAGTGATTGATATGCAGGACTTCATCATTTTTGTAGATGGTTACATGAAGCCTGGCTGTTACAATGCTGATGTGGCACCATCACCAGCTGGCGACAAGGTTGTAGATGTCGAGGACCTTGCGACCATTGCCGAAAATTGGCTAATGACCACTCCTTAAATAAAGATTTGCATTTTAGGATGATATTGGTATAATCTTATCATGATGGCGCGAAATGAGTTAACTCGTTCAATTATTGAGGCCCTGCTGGGTCTTAGCCTTCTACTGCGCCTGTAGGCGCGGATAAACTTCTACATATTCTCAAACAAACCCTAATTTATGCAAAATTCGTGGATTTTGCGCCCATTTCGGGTTAAACTACAGGATTCTTGAAATTTGGCAATGTAATAGCCGCTATGTAGCGGATTTTGGAGATCAGAAAAATGGCACAGGATAGAGTGATAATATTCGATACGACGTTGCGTGATGGTGAGCAGGCGGCTGGTACACGGCTTGGTGCTCGTGAGAAGCTGGAAATAGCTCGTCAGCTCGCAAGGCTCAAGGTCGATATCATCGAGGCAGGTTTTCCGGCTTCGTCGCCGGAGGACTTCCGGGCCGTTAAGCTGATATGTGAAAATATAAAGACCGCGACTATCTGCGGCCTGACGCGTGCTCGTGTTGAGGATATTGACATCTGCGGGAAGGCCATAGCCAAAGCCAAACGCTCTAGGATACATACGGGTATCGGGGTTTCCGATATTCATATCCGTGGTAAGTTCGGCGGTGCAAAGTACGGCAAGACTATCGGGCAGAAGAAGGCCAATATAATCAAGATGGCGGTCAAGGCAGTGAAGCATTCTCGCAAATATACCGATGACGTTGAGTTTTATGCCGAGGATTCCGGCAGGGCCAATCGAAAGTTTCTCTACGAGATACTCGAAGCGGTCATCGACGCCGGTGCTACGACCCTGAATATTCCGGATACGACCGGTTACGCGATACCGGAGCAGTTCGGCGGTTTGATAGCTGATATTAAGGCGAATGTCCCTAATATCGACAAAGCTATTATAAGCGTGCATTGTCATAACGATCTTGGTATGGCTGTGGCAAATTCATTAGCAGGTATTAAGAACGGCGCCAGGCAGATAGAAGGTACTATCAATGGTATCGGCGAGCGGGCTGGTAATGCGGCTATCGAGGAAGTGATAATGGCAATAAAGACAAGGAAGGATTTCTTCGGGATCGAGACTAAAATTAAGACCGAGGAGTTTTTCAGGACGAGCAGGATGGTCTCTGAGATGCTTGGTATGCCGGTGCCGGTTAATAAGGCAATCGTTGGTGATAACGCATTCGCGCATAGTTCGGGTATTCATGTTGACGGCGTGCTGAAAAAGCGTGAGACATACGAAATTATGAAGCCTGAGGATGTCGGCTCGCCAAAGACCAAGGTGGTACTGACGGCTCGGACTGGCAGGCACGGCTTGAAGCACAGGCTCGAAGAGCTTGGTCATAAGCTCAATAAGAAAGAGCTGGACCAGACGTACGCGAGATTCCTTGAAATAGCTGATAAAAAGCATGAGGTGTTCGACGAGGATCTGATGGCTATTATCAGCGATGAGATATATGCCGCAAAGTATGTCTTTAAGCTCGATTACCTGCATGTGGCCTGTGGGACGGGGACGTTACCAACGGCGAGTGTTAAGATGACGGTTCGCGGTAAAGAAAAACAGGCAGCAGCTTGCGGTGACGGGCCGGTGGACGCGGCTTATGTGGCGATACGCGAGGCTACGGGTTTGTCGCCGAAGATAGAGAATTACTCTATCCGCGCGGTAACGAGCGGCAAAGAGGCACTTGGCGAGGCGACCGTAAAGATCCGAGAGGATGGCAGAACGTTCCTTGGGAGGGGCCTTAGTACGGATATTATCGAGGCGAGCGCCAAGGCATATGTAGATGCATTGAATAGAGCAGAAGCAAGTAAAAAGTGAATGGTATATGGATTGCTGTATTTAAGAAGGAATCACAGTAAAGTAAGAGATAAAACCAAATTGAAATTCGGACAACTTAAAAGAAGTAAATACGATAGAATTCTAAGGCCATCTTTGACGGTAACTATTGTATATGGTGGAACGTCAATAATGTGTACCTTTTTGCTAATATCATTGTTGATAGGGAAGGAATGGCTTTGGTCTATTTTTGAAGCATTTTTGGTATGGTACTTTATTAGTAATACTGTGTACTATTATAAGAAATATAAGGGCATTAGAAAAAGGCAATTAGAAAGAGCCAGCAGGTCAAAACCTATTGGTTAAGAAGACACCAACAAATATATGGGACTTTTTGAATTATGAGTATGACGATAACAGAGAAGATATTGGCAAGGGCAAGTGGTAAAGAATCGGTCAAGGCTGGCGATCTCGTTGACGCTCAGATAGATGTAGTGATGTGTCACGATGTTACGACTCCGCCGGCGATAAGTATGCTGGAAGAAAAGGGCATTGATGTAGTGTTCGATCCAGAGAAGATTGTTGTAACGCCGGATCATTTTCAGCCTGCCAAGGACATCAAGAGTGCACAGCTTATGAAGCGGCTGGATAAGTGGGCTCGTAAGTACAATATAAAGTATTATTATAAGATCGGTCAGGCTGGTGTTTGTCACGCGCTGTTGCCGGAGCAGGGTCATATTCGGCCTGGTGAGGTGATAGTCGGTGGCGATTCGCATACATGTACTTACGGGGCGTTCGGAGCGTTCAGTACCGGTATTGGTTCGACGGATCTGGCGGCTGCCATAGCGACGGGTAAGCTCTGGTTTAAAGTGCCTGAGTCAATAAAGTTTGTGCTTAACGGATCATTCAATAAGGGTGTTTACAGTAAAGATGTAATACTCGAAGCTATCAGGCTGATAGGTACGGATGGCGCTTTGTATAAGGCTATGGAATTTGTTGGGCCTTGCTTGAAAGAGATGTCGATGGAGGCAAGGATGTCGATAACTAATATGGCTATCGAGGCTGGCGGCAAGAACGGTATCATGGCCTTTGACGAGGTGACAAGGGAATATCTCAATGGTCGCCTTAAAGGCAAGACCGAATATGAACTGTTCGAGTCCGACGCTGATGCCGAGTATTGTCAAACGATAGAGATAGATTGCTCGGTACTGGAGCCGATGGTGGCTCTGCCTCATCTGCCGAGTAATGGAGCCAAGATAAGCGAATGTGCCGGTAAGGAGATGGAGCAGGCGTATATCGGCAGCTGTACGAACGGCAGAATGGAAGATTTGAGAATAGTCGCTGATATATTGAAGGGCAAAAAGGTGGCGATAAGAACGCTTATCGTTCCTGCTACGCCGACTATATGGAAACAGGCTAAGGACGAAGGCTTGTTCGATATTTTTTACGATGCCGGCTGTGTAATAGCGGCTCCGACGTGTGGTGCGTGTCTCGGCGGATTCATGGGTATATTAGCTGACGAGGAAAGATGCGTTAGTACGACCAATCGTAACTTTGTAGGGCGTATGGGACATCCGACGAGCGAAGTATATTTGGCCAGTCCGGCTACCGCCGCGGCGAGCGCTATTGAAGGCAAACTCATTGACTGCAGAAACTACCTTTGAGAAATCCTAATATCTAAATACTAATGAACCAAAATCAAAATACAAAACGATAAACTAAGGAGCGAATTGATGAGTAAAGCTCACGTATATAAACGAGATCATGTTAATACCGATGAGATAATTCCGGCGAGGTATCTTAATACGGATGACGAGCAGGAGTTGGCAGCTCACTGTATGGAGGACTTGGACGGCGATTTTGTTAGTAAGTGCAATGCCGGCGATGTTATCGTTGCGGGTGAGGATTTCGGCTGTGGTTCCAGCAGGGAGCATGCCGTATGGGCGATCCGAGGCGCTAAGGTATCTGCTGTGATAGCTAAAAGCTTTGCCAGGATATTCTATCGCAACGCCATCAACAACGGCTTTTATATTATCGAGACGCCGGATGTTGATAAGATAAATAACGGTGACGAAATAGATATTGATTTTACAACTGGTGTTATCAATAACAAGGCGACGGGCGATTCTATAAGCTTTAACCCGCTGCCGGATTTTGCTCTCGCAATAAGAAAAGACGGCGGATTGCTCGAGCATATTAAAAAGAAAAGCCTGAGATAAGCTTTATCGGGCGATAATGGCTGTTTTCGGGGTTGGTTCGGGAAAAACTTGCATAGAAGCTTCAATTCGCTAAGATAAAGGGCTCTCTATAAGTGTTTCCGCCTGATGCGGAAATGCATTTGTGTAAACAAGCAGGAGAAAAACATGAACAGGCGAAGATTTTTAAAGTTTGCAGGGTTAGGCGTGACGGCACTGATCATGCCGGCAGGTTGTACGCCAGAGCAAAAGCGACAAGCTAAGAGACCAAATTTCCTTTTCATCCTGGTGGATGATCTGGGCTGGTCTGATCTTTCAAGCTCTGGAAGTACATTCTATGAGACGCCTAATTGCGACAGACTTGTGAAAGAGGGCATGAAGTTTACCGATGCTTATGCGGCGTGCCCAGTCTGTTCGCCGACCCGTGCGAGTATTATGGCGGGTAAGTACCCGGCCAGAATGGATACTACCGACTGGTTCGGCGCTCCTCAGCCGGATACAGCTAAGGATCACTGGACGAAAAAGAAACCATTGCTGCCCGCTCGATATAATGACTTCCTGCCGCTTGGTGAAGTGACGATCGCGGAGACATTAAAAGAGGCCGGCTATAACACTTTCTTTGCCGGTAAATGGCATCTTGGCGAGACGGAAGAATACTGGCCTAAGAAGCAAGGCTTCGATATTAACAAAGGCGGCTGTCATAAAGGCGCGCCACCTATGGGAGGCGGGAGGTATTTTTCGCCGTATAATAATCCGAGGTTAGAAGACGGGCCAAAGGGGGAGCATTTGCCGGATCGTTTAGCAAAAGAAACCGCTGATTTTATCAAAACTAATAAGGATGAGCAGTTTTTAGCGTATCTGTCATTTTATTCGGTGCATACTCCTTTGATGAGCCCTAAAGAATTGACTGAGAAATACAAACAGAAGAAAAAGGAAATGGGGCTCAAGGCCAAGTGGGGCAAAGATGGTGACAGGAAAGTTCGCCTGGTGCAGGAGCATGCAGTTTACGCCGGTATGATGGAGTCTATGGACAAGGCAGTGGGCGTTGTACTTGATGCCCTTGAACGAGTTGGTGTTGCTGATAATACGATAGTCATTTTCATGTCCGACAACGGCGGTCTTAGTACCTCGGAGGGGCATCCGACTTCCAATCTGCCGCTGCGTGCGGGCAAAGGCTGGATGTACGAGGGCGGAATACGTGAGCCGATGATGATCAAGTGGCCGGGCGTTACAAAGCCGGGCAGTGTTTGCAGCGAGCCGGTTACAAGTACGGATTTTTATCCGACTATGCTGGAAATGGCTGGGTTGCCGTTAAAGCCTAAACAGCACGTGGATGGTATATCGATGGTGCCGTTGCTTAAGGGGCGAAAGATGAATCGCGGGCCGATCTATTGGCACTACCCACACTACGGCAACCAGGGCGGGACACCATCAACGGCTGTTCGTGACGGGCAGTGGAAGTTGATCAGGTGGCACGAAGATAAGCCAATTGAATTATATAATCTCAAAGATGACATCGGCGAAAAGAACAACCTGGCCGAGAAGAGGCCCGAGATAGTAAAAAAGTTGACCAAAATGCTTGACGTTTGGGTAAAGGAAGTGGACGCGAAGTTCCCATCTCCGAATCCGAACGCAAAGAAATAAATTATGAAGGATTATTTTTCATAAACTTATGAAGAAAACAATATTAATATCGTTATTTTGTTTGATTTATACTGTCTCAGGAAGACCTATCACGGTGCCTGTTGATTCAGGAGATATAATTGTATGTATCCCTTTGATGGGGCAATCTTGGGCATTTCCATCAGAAGAGCTTGACGGTTTTTTCTATTATCATGCGGCAGCATTAATGAGCTTTACAAATGGGATAAATTTTTATGATTTTAGAACCGGCACAGATACAGAGATCATAAGCGGCAGTAATGAAGACAGCGCTGGATATCTTGAAGACGAACTCGATAGCAAAAGATTGATTGGCAAGGGGCCAGGATTTTCAGCTGGAGTAACGGGGCAAATTAATCGATTGTCCCTTTTAAATAATGGTTCATTGCTATTTGAAACTGAAGAATCTAAATGGTATACGATTAATTTTGATGACCAAGAGCAATTAAAAGTATCTGATGCGAATGAAACTGTATTCGATCCGAATAATAACTTCGTTTTAAATGTTTATAACCTGGATGAAAACAGCGTTGAGGAATTTAAATTTAAATATCGAGAAAAAGTTGAGGCTAATGATATTAAAATAGAATTTAAAGATCGAGAACTATCGATATTTATGGGAGAGAAACATTATCTAATTCAAGATATAAAATTCTCAGGAGTGCAATTATCACAGGATGCGAAGAAACTTGCTGTTTTTGGGGAAGTATCGGCGTTGGACATAATAAGCAATCCCGATTCAACAGAGCCCAAATTATTGTTTGCAACAGAAAAAGATAAAAAAGAAAAATTAAAAGAGATTCAAAAGGATCTTGATGTAGCAATAGCCGATTCAAATAGTTTGAGCTTAATGAAAGGAAGAGTACTTGAAAGATTATGTAAAGAAGTATGGAATATAAGTATAGTATATGATTTATCCAAGCCACCTTTTGTAGAAAATGCGACGAGTCAAGTGGATGAAAAAAAGGACAATTTGTGAAATTAGTTGTTAGAAAATATTGAAAGGGAAATTTTAAAATGTCAAAGAGTTACAACATTGCTGTGATACCCGGTGACGGCACAGGCCCGGAAGTTACGGTCGAGGCTGTTAAGGTATTAAAGGCTGCTGCCGATAAGTTCGGATTCAAAGTCGATCTTACAGAGTATGACTTCGGCGGCGAACGTTACAAAAAGACAGGCGAGACCCTGCCGGACAGTGCTGTGGAAGAGTTGAAAAAGTGTAACTCGATTTTGCTCGGTGCTATTGGTCATCCAGATGTTAAGCCCGGCATCCTCGAAAAGGGCATCTTGCTAAAGGCAAGGTTCGCGCTGGATCAGTATATTAACCTTCGTCCTGTAAAGCTTTATCCTGGCGTACCTTGTCCGTTGAAGGATAAAGGCCCGAAGGAAATCGATTATGTTGTTATTCGTGAAAACACCGGCGGGCTCTATACGGGTTGTGGTGGATTCAGTATGAAAGATACACCGGAAGAAGTAGCTGTTCAGTCTGCAGTATATAATCGTCACCAGGTAGATCGCTGTCTTAAGTACGCATTCGAATATGCCAAGAAGTACGGCAAAAAAGCTCGCGGTGTCGGCGAAGAGAATACGCTCGCACTTAGTGGCAAGACAAATGTTTTAACATATCTTTATGACCTCTGGGAACGTGGATTTAATGAAATGGGTGAAAAAGAATACCCGGATATTCGCAGAGATTATTATCATGTTGACGCGACCTGTATGTGGATGGTCAAGAATCCGGAATGGTTCGATGTGATCGTTACCGGTAATATGTTCGGCGATATTATCACCGATCTCGGCGCAATGACGCAGGGCGGTATGGGTATCGCAGCTGGTGGAAATATTAATCCAGATGGTGTCAGCATGTTTGAGCCGATCGGAGGAAGCGCACCGAAATATACCGGAATGGGAGTAATCAATCCATTGGCAGCTATTTGCTCGATGCAGATGATGGTTCAGACATTGGGCGAGGATGCAGCCGCTGAAAAAATCGAAAAAGCAGTGAAGTTTGTCACCGGTGAAAAGCTCGAATCTATGCAGGCAGGCAAGATGGGCTACTCGACAAGTGGAGTTGGTGACCTCGTAGCGCAGGCTGTTGCAGGCTAAGCTTACATTTTGTTTATAAGTTAAAAGGGCCTTGGTTTGACCAAGGCCCTTTTGCTTTTAGTAATCTTTCAAGCTTGCCATCCACGTTGGCCATTTAGCATTTGGATTTTCACTGGTCCATGTGCCATTGATATTAAAAGAACTATACCATTTAAATCTCCAGAGTTCCTTTAGCCCCACTTTTCTTGCCGAGCCGTCCATGAAAACACAATTTTCATATCCACGATGCCTGTCCTGACATACCCGTTTCATTTGAGATATCTTGCTATTGCCATCCTCCCTCCAGGTTTCATCTACCGGATCAGGTGGTGGGCTACCCGGTTCAGGCCAGGCATCTATCCATTGAGCGTCAAGCATAAATGGTACCCGGTCGGCTTGTTTAATTTTTGTAACTCTACGCCAAAAATATGACGGGTCCCTGCCCATATTTTTGTTTTTCCGAGGATTTAGAATCCATCCGTTTATACCATAGCTTCCGTAATCTTCAGTTTCAAAGAGAGGTTTGTCGTATCCCCATGCCCTGAAAGGAAGTCGCGCGTCGGTGGGATTCCCATCGATGTCATTTTCAGTTTTCGTGGCTGTCGGACAGCAGCGTATTTTGTCAATATCATCATAGTATTTACGAAGAGCGCTCACCCACCAGTTGCTTTTAATATTCGGATTCTCATAGTTGAAGCCTTCCCAGATGCTATCGTTATTATTGGCAGCATAAGTCTGGGCACAGAGGTACCATTGACGTAGATTGGAGTTACATATTACAGTCCGGGCATGACTTTTTGCGATGTTCAATACCGGAACAAGAATAGACATTAATAAAGCGATTACTGCGATAACTACAAGAAGTTCAATTAGTGTAAATCCGTTTTTCTTCATAACATGCTCCCGTAAACATTCCCGCTTGATGAAAGATATATTTATAATGCCCAATATTCTTCCTTTATGAATATTATATAGTATAACTTGGATAAATTCAATTGTAATCATGTAAGTCGTTCCCTGTAAAGGGGATATGTGTTGAGGTGTGTTTGGTGGCAGGGGGTTTTCTAATTAGAGATTGTTTTTGATAAAAATGTATGGTTTTTAGTAATCTTTAAAACCTGCCATCCAATCCCGCCAGTTGGGGGTTTGACCATTGGCAGTCGTCCATTTTCCGTTGGTATCGAAAGACTTGTGCCATTTAAGTTTCCACAATTCTTTTAGGCCGACCTTTCTGGAAGAACCATCCATGAATGAACTATCCATTGTTCCTCTATGTCTGTTCTGGCATACGCGCAGCATTTGATCATCAGGAACGTCTTTACGATTTGCTTCTTCATTTTCTTCATTTGGTGGTCTGCTATCGGGTTCGGGCCAGGCATCGATCCACTGCGCGTCGAGCATGAGCGGTACTTTATCGGCTTGTGATATACTTGCGAGACTCCTCCAGTATTTTGAACTATCCCTTACTTTATTCTCCACCGCGTCAAGCAGCCATCCGTTAATACCATAACTGCCGTAATCGTCATTACCGAAGAAGTCCGTTTCATAGCCCCATGCCCGGAAAGGCAAAACTCCGGCTCCGTGTATACCATTCTCGTCCCAGTGCCGCTTTTTTGCTTCCGGACAGCAGCGTATCTCATCTATATCGTCATAATAGTTACGAAGTGCTTTCATCCACCAATTATTTGCGTTAGGATCATCCTCTTTGAAGGCCCATCCCTGCCAGATCCTTTGATTGTTATCTGCAGCGTAAGCTTGTGTGCACATAAACCATTGACGCAGATTTGAGATGCAGATAGTTTGTTTGGTCTTCTTTTTTGCTATATTCAGTGTTGGTACTAATATCGACATCAGCAGTGCGATAACGGAGATGACCACCAGTATCTCAACTAATGTAAAGGCTGTTCTTTTCTGCATATATAACCGCCTAATTCGATTTCCTTGACGATTCAAATCCTCTTTTTTACAATAGGATAAACTGAATTTTCGAATATCCTCTGTATAAATTAAGACGGGATTTCGTGGTAAAAGTTGCAGTATTTCTAATAATTTACATTAAAAAAGCAGATTATGCCAGCAAATTTAACGCCAGAGTATCATAAAGCTGATAAGTGGTTCCGTTCGGCAGTGACAAACGAGGAAAAGATCCTCGCCCTTGAACAGATGCTGGCTGTTTGCCCGAAGCATAAAGGCACCGACCACCTCCGTGCCGACTTGCGTAAAAAGCTGAGCCGTCTTAAAGAGCATGGTCAGAGCAAAGGCTCGGTTAAACATGTTGATGTTTTTCATGTTGTTCAAAGCGGTGCAGGGCAGGTAGTATTGTTAGGCGTACCCAATTGCGGCAAAAGCTCGATCGTGGCAGAGCTCACAAACGCTCATGTCAATGTCGCGGATTTTCCATTTGCGACGGGGGCGCCTGTGCCGGGTATGATGCAGTTTGAAGATATTCAGATACAGGTTGTCGATATGCCGCCAATAACTGCCGAACATATCGCACCGGGACAGGTGGGGACATATCGCAATTGTGATCTGATCGGGCTTGTAATCGATCTTAGTGTGGATGTAGATAAGCAATTTGAGCCCTTAATGGATTTTCTCGAATCGCGGAGATTGCTGATAGACAAGGCCAATCCCGCAACGGACGAGCATGGAAATTCTCTCGGTAGAAAAGTTTTATGTATATGCGCGAAAGCTGATGCGGCTCGGAGTGGAGCATTCGAAAAAGTCAAAGCTATATCCGATTCAAGATTCGATTGTTTGGAATTTTCAATTTTAGAAGATGATAGTATTGCACAACTACGCAAAAAAGTTTTTGAAGAACTGAAAATTATTCGTGTCTATTCCAAGCCGCCGGGCAAGAGGGCTGATATGACGGATCCCTTTACTTTGCCGGTGGGATCCACTGTAATGGACTTGGCAAAAACTATTCACAGGGAGCTTGCCGAGAAGCTAAAAACGGCACGAATATGGGGCAGCGGCGTATATGACGGACAAAATTGCCATAGAACCCATGTGTTAAACGATAAGGATGTGATAGAATTACACTTTGGCTGATTTGCAACTCAAAAAGGAGTAATATTGATGGAATGTAAACAAGAGCAAAATATGAAATTCTGTAATTGTTCTTATACCGGCTGCAGCAGAAAGGGTGTATGCTGCGAGTGTCTGCGATACCATTTAAAATCCAAGCAGCTGCCGGCATGTTGTTTTCCAGATGAATCAGAACGGACATACGACCGGAGCTTTAAGGCCTTTGCAAAAGCCTGGAACTTTTAACCGTATTAAAATTAACTTTTTAGTTCTTTTTTCTTTTTCTTGCCATTTGAGTTAGAAGGTTTTTTCCGTTTGATCAATTCACCTTTCGAGTTACGCGGATCGGACATTTCGCTTCGCCACTTCTTATAAGCAGCGGTCATTTCTTTAACTATTGTCGGGTACTTGTCCGCGAGGTTTTTCTCTTCAGCTATGTCATCTTTAAGATTGAATAACAGCGTGCCTTTCGGGTAAACATATTCATGAGTGTCGCGAACGCAATTGCCATCTTTATCGAATTTATAATTTAAGTGCTTCCAGCCGATATTGCTGCATAACTTCCAGTAGCCTTTGCGTATCGTCCATGTGCCGTCTCCTTTTGACCAGCAAATCATGTTATGTTGGCTTTCCGCTTTACCTTTAATTAGAGGAATAAGGTTCTTGCCGTCAAGATTATTTGGCAAATCACCACCTGCGAGTGAGAGTATGGTTGGGAATATATCCATAGCCGAAACCAATGCCGATTTTTCCTGGCCTGCAGGTAACTTGCCCGGGTATGAAACCATTAAAGGAATGCGGACTCCGCCTTCGCCGAACATATACTTATAGCCTCGAAGCGGGGCGTTATTTGAATATGTATTTATTGTTCCACCGTTGTCGGAGAGGAAGACTACTATCGTGTTTTCTCTTTTGCCACTTCGATTGAGCTCATCGATAATTTTGCCTATGCCTTTATCCATCACCATAAGATGGGTCAAATATCTTTTCCTGCCGTCCGGATCAACTTCTCCGAGATGCCCCCATTTCTTATGCCACTGCCACCAGCTTTCTTTCTTCGGGTCCCAGAATGGGAATTGTTCTATGCCGAACTTTTCCAAATAATCAGGATGTGTGACGTAAGTTGGATGGTGCACCGCGTTGTATTCCAACTCGATATAGAAAGGCTTACCGCCATGGTCACGATTTATATATTCAACAGCCTCGTTGGTAAAAATATCAGTTGTAAAGCTGTTTTCGTACGATGCTTTTTCTCTGTTTCTTATCAATGGCCCAATGCAGGCATTTTTAGCATTTTTCTTGCCGTAATGCTCTACATCTTTTTCGCTGAGCCTCAGATAATCCCATGTGTGGTGTATAAAGCCAAGAAACTCATCGAATCCGTGGTCCAGCGGATGCTGGACAGGGCCGCCGTTAAGGTGTGTCTTGCCGATCTTCTTGGAGACATAGCCGAGTTTCTTCAAAGCCTGCGGCAGCGTCAATTCATTAGCTGGTAATCCACCTTGTCCATACCAGTAGTTGCCCCATCGCTGCTGATACCTGCCGGTTAACAAGCCGACCCTTGATGGGCTGCATATCGGCGAGGTAGAGTACGCGTCGGTAAAAAAAGTTCCGCTTTTGGCGAGGCGGTCTATGCCCGGTGTTTTTACGTCGGCGGGGCAATGAGGTCTAAAGCTCATATCCGCATAGCCAAGATCGTCGACTACGATGACTATAACATTGGGCTTTTTGAGTTTGACTTTTGCCGGTTTACCCAGAGATAGACACGAAGGGCAGAAACCTGCCGCTAAAAAACCCGCTCCGAATCTTAAAAATTCACGCCTTTTGATACTCCCGTCAGTATTCATAAGTACAACCCCGTTAAAAAATGTTTGTTATCTTTGCTAAGAACCCCAAATATACATAATTTCAGGGCAATTATCAATATCGTGGTCATTATATCAACGTCCGGGTATATTTTTTATTTCAAACTTTTTCCATGCCGGTTAGTATAAATATTATAATGAATACCGGCTTATATATTCATATCCCTTTCTGCCGCACTAAGTGTCGCTATTGCGGCTTTTATTCCGAATGTATCGATAATTATAACTCTAAGAAAGTCATTGATGCTATATTGGTCGAGATGCAAAGACGAAAATCAACTGGGACTGTCGGCACAATATATATCGGCGGGGGCAGCCCGAGTTGTTTGACAGAAGATGATTTGCTGCAATTGGCAAACGAGGCTGTGAAGCAATACCCATCAATCGAAGAATTCACAATCGAGGCCAATCCAGGCCAGGTTGATAGCTTATTACTCACCGAGCTTCAAAGTGCCGGAGTCACTCGTCTGTCTATTGGGGCTCAATCCTTTAATAAAAACGAGCTGGAAATTCTCGGCAGAGCCCACGATGTAAACTGCATCAGTCGGGCTGTTGATGAGGCGAGACAGGCTGGGTTTGAAAATATAAGCCTTGATCTTATCTTTGCAATTCCCGGCAGTGACCTTAGTTCGTACGAGCAGAACCTCGACTGTGCTATCGAGTTGGACGTTCAGCATATAAGTTCCTACGCTTTGACTTACGAAAAAAACACTCCCTTTATAAAGGCCCTGATAGAAGGGCGCATAGAACCTGTTGATGAAGAAATCGACCGGGCAATGTATGAAATGACCATCGATACTTTAACTAAAGCAGGCTTTGAGCAATACGAGATTTCAAATTTTGCCAAGCGCGGCTTCGAATGTAAGCACAATCTAAACTACTGGTCGAACGACCAGTACATCGGTATCGGCCCGGGCGCAAGTTCATACCTGAATCATGTCCGCTCTCATAACATCGCCGACATAGACAAATACACACAAGCTATAGCTAATAATGAAATAATAATAGCCGACAGCGAAACACTGACTGATATTGAACGGGCGTGTGAGACAGCTATTCTAAATTTGCGAAGAATATCGGGTATTAATCTGCCTCAGTTCAAAGTCCAGACGAGATACGACGCAGAGCAGCTATTTGCCGAGCCGATAGAAAAATATATTGCAGCCAGCCTGTTAGCTAAAAGAGATGACCATATATTCCTGACCCGAACGGCATTGCCCATCGCCGATTCGGTCCTTTGTGACTTCGCCGGTGTTTAGTCGCCGGTATCGAGGATGCTCATGAAGGCTTCCTGTGGTATCTGAACGGAGCCGATGTTCTTCATTCTCTTTTTACCTTCTTTTTGTTTCTTTAGAACCTTCATCTTTCGAGTAATGTCACCGCCGTACAGCTTTGAGGTGACGTCCTTGCGGTAGGCTTTGATGGTCTCGCGGGCGATGATCTTGCCACCGATAGCGGCTTGCAGCGGAATCTCGAACTGATGACGAGGGATGGATTTCCTTAGCTTGCTGATGAGCTTTCTGCCTCGAACGGCGGCGGTACTGCGATGGACGATGATCGAGAGGGCATCTACAACTATTTTGTTGACGAGAACGTCCATTTTGACAAGATCGCTTTTCTCGAAACCCATGAACTCGTAATCCATAGTAGCGTAGCCGCGGCTCATACCCTTTAGCACGTCGTAGAAGTCGTAAACTATCTCGGCAAGCGGGGCCTTGTATTCGAGCATGACGCGGGTCTGGCTGATGTACTCGGTTTTAATGAGCTTACACCTTCTGCCTTCCGCGAGTTTCATAATATTGCCGATCGAGTCAGAGCCGGTGATTATCTCCAGGCGGACGTAAGGCTCACGCAGCTCTTCTATCTTTGTAATATCCGGCAGGTCACTGGGCGAGTCTATCTTTTTGACTTTGCCGTCTTTTGTCATGACTTCATAGCTGACGGTAGGCGCTGTCTGTACAACGTCGATATCATATTCGCGCTCGAGCCGTTCCTGTATGATCTCCATGTGCAGCAGGCCCAGGAATCCGCATCGAAATCCGAATCCAAGGGCTGGTGAGTTATGAGCGGAGAAGCTAAAACTGGCGTCGTTCGGCGCTAATTTCTCAAAAGCGCCGCGCAGGCGGGGATAATCGGTGTTATTGCCCGGATAGAAATCAGAGAATACCATCTGCATCGGTTTTTTATAGCCTGCCAGCGGAGTATCAGCTGGGTCGTTAAAATCGGTAATAGTATCGCCGATAGTAACGTCGGCAATGTCTTTAATATTAGCTATAATGTACCCCACCTCACCGCAGCCAAGCTCATCAACGGCTGTCATTGCTGGGGTGAATTTGCCGAGTTCGGTAATCAGGTAGGTTTTTTCAGTACCCATAAAACGAATTTTATGACGAAGCTTGAGCGAGCCGGAGAATACCCTGACATAGCAGATCACGCCGCGGTAGTCATCGCAGTGGCTATCGAAGATAAGCGCAGCAGATTTATCGCCGCTTTTATCTTTTGGCGGAGGTAGAAGCATTACGATGGCTTCGAGCAGCTCTGAGACACCAATACCTGTTTTAGCACTTATCTTAAAGCATTCACTTGGACGAAGACCTATAGCATGTTCAATCTCCTCACTGGCGGCGTCGGCTTGGGCGGCGGGTAAGTCGATCTTATTTATGACACCGATAAGCTCTACATCATTCTCGATAGCCAGATGAGAATTCGCTACCGTCTGGGCTTCGACTCCCTGAGTCGCGTCAACGACTAATAGTGCTCCTTCACAAGCGGCTAACGCTCTGGATACCTCGTAATGAAAATCGACATGGCCGGGTGTGTCGATGAGGTTTAGCATGTATGTTTTTTGGTCGTGGGTATAGTTCAGGGTAACAGCTGAGGCTTTTATAGTGATGCCACGTTCGCGTTCCAGTTCCATATTATCGAGTAGTTGGTCCTTCTTCTCACGGTCGGATATGGCGCCGGTGAGCTCTAGTATGCGGTCGGCGAGCGTGCTCTTACCGTGATCGATATGAGCTATTATCGAAAAATTTCTTATGTGCTCTAAGGCCATCATTTCTCCAGTTGGTACCAAAACCAGCATTGTAACATCTCCTTGCGGCAAATACAACCAAGGGCTTGATGTTAGATGTTCGATATATGATCGATGCCTCGTCTCTAAGAGTAACAAGAGCAAGGATTTCAAGGATAGGCAGGGAATTTAGGAGCGAAAAAGTAAAAGCGAAAAGCACAAAACTATAGCTTAAAATTTAGAATTACGGATGTGATTAAGCTTTTTGGATATTTTCTGAATGTGCTTTGTTTTTCTTCTTTTCCTTTAAGGCTATAATGTTAATTATGGGACAAACAATCAATGAACCAAAGAAGAGCCAGTCCCAAAGGTGCATTGTTCCGGTCAATGTTGAAATAGTATATAGTGCTATTGCTATCCAAATACAGTTTAATATTAGAGCTGGAATTCTCATTGATTAGATCCTTTTCCGCATAAAAAATCACATTATGTTTTCCACTTTATTATGTCTATGATCCAGATTAAAGGTAAGGAGGAAAATAAGAATTACGAATAACGAGTAGCGATTGACGAATTACGAATAGATATATTACAATAAAAGCGTGAATCTGGGGCGGGACAAGGTGGTAAGTGAAATAGTCGCTCGACTTGACGCCGCTGGCAGCGGGGGGGTGGTAAAAGTCGAAGGGACGTGGGGCTCTTTTGCGCCTTTGTTGGTTCAGCATATATCAAAACAGCTCGCTAGACCAATCCTATATATCCGTCCGCATATCGATGACGCAGATAAGGCAGTTGATGATCTTATAACGTTCGGGGCTGGGGATGTTCAGCAGTTAGGAGCGTGGGAGGGCGAGGAAGATATAGCTGATGCGACGGATGAGATTCGGGCCGATAGGGCCCGAATCGTGAATCGTGTTTCGTGTTTAGTGAATCAGAATCCGAGCGTTGGTGGAAATCTCATAGTACCGTGTTCGGTGCAGGCGTTGTGTCAGCCGGTGCCTAGTGCGGCAAAGTTAGCGGAGGATTCTATCGCTCTGGCGGTTGGTCAGGAAGCGGGGCAGGATAAATTAGTGCAGTGGCTGGTGGATAATCAGTTCGAGCGGGTGGGCAAAGTAGATATGCCGGGTCAGTTTGCTCAGAGGGGCGGGATAGTAGATATATTTGCGCCGCTTATCGAGGGTGCGGAAGGTTCGCAAATGGCAGTGCGTGTAGAGTTCTTCGGCGATGAGGTTGAGAGTATTCGCCGTATCGATTTAGATAGTCAGCGAAGCAGTGGGAAAATAAAAGAGCTTAGAATAATATCTCCGGTGGCAGGTGGGCAGGGCGCGGAGCTATTCCTTAACGTATTGCCGGATGAGACACTGGTAGTGATGCATGAGCCGAACGATGTTCAGGAGGTTGCGACGGTTTATCTTGAACGGGTTGAAAACTCTAAGCGTATGTTCGAGTGGAGAAAGATATATAAGGCGATGCAGCGATTTACCAAGCTGGAGATAAGCAGATTTGCGGGGCAATCTAAGGATGAATATCTGCGGGTAGATGTGAAAAGTGTGCAGCAGTATCAAGCGAGCGGGACAACGGCGTGGAGCGGACATAAGGAGTCGCTGGAGGAATTGATACAGAAGGCACGCGGGGGGAAGAATGTATATCTTTACTGCGAGGCGGCTGCGGAGATTGGGCGAGTTACGGAGATCATCGAGCAGAGCGGCAAGAGTATGCCGAAGAGGCTCAACCTTGTTAAGGGGTTTATCAATCAGGGATTTGTGGTCGAGTCGCTTGATACGATAGTTATAAGTCATCATGAATTGTTCGGGCAATTCGCTGTGCGGAGGAGACAGCGGCCTATCCGGGCCAGTGCGCCGGTGGATACTTTGGAAGATTTGCAGCCGGGCGACTATGTAGTACATGCTTCGTATGGAGTGGGTAAGTTTCAGGGCGTGACGGTTATCGAGGATAAGAAGGGGGCGAGCGAGTTTTTGACCATTGAATATGCCGACAAAGTGACAGTGCAGGTTTCGGTTGAGAATATATATCTTGTCCAAAAATATATCGGTACTAGTCCGAAGCGGCCTGGGCTTAGTAAAGTGGGCTCGAAGAAGTGGCTGAGGCAGAAGAAAAAGGTCGAGGATTCGGTTAAGGATCTGGCGGTGGAGTTGCTGGAGGTTCAGGCAAGGCGACAGGCTGCAGGCGGGATAGAATATGGTGAGGATTCAAATTGGCAAAGGGAATTCGAGGAATCTTTTGCCTATCAGGAAACAGCCGATCAGAGCACAGCGATCGAGCAGATAAAAAGAGATATGTGCCAGGGCGTGGCGATGGATAGGTTGTTGTGTGGGGATGTCGGATACGGCAAGACAGAGGTTGCTATGCGGGCTGCGTTCAAAGCTGTGGAGAACGGTAAGCAGGTTGCGGTTTTGGTGCCGACGACAGTTTTGTGCGTTCAGCATGGTCGGACATTTACAGAGCGGTTCGCGGATTTTCCGGTAAGGATTGAAGTGCTTAACAGATTCCGCACGGCTAAAGAAGCAAAGCGGATAGTAGCTGACGCACAAAGCGGTAAAATAGATATCGTGATAGGGACGCATCGGCTGGTTAGTAAAGATGTCGGATTTAAGGATCTGGGGCTGTTGATAATCGACGAGGAGCAGCGGTTTGGGGTAGCGCATAAGGAGAAGCTCAAAAAACTTCGAGTTGATGTTGACATTCTTACGATGACAGCTACACCGATACCGAGGACGCTGCACATGTCGCTGTTGGGTTTGCGTGATATCAGCTCGCTTGGTACGCCGCCATTGGACAGGCGGGCAGTTGTAACGAGCGTAGCGAATTATCATCCCGACCTTGTAAAGCGGGCGGTGTATCGAGAGATGAACCGGCAGGGACAGGTTTTCTTTTTGCATAATCGAGTCAAGAGTATCGAGAAGCGGATGTGGGAACTGCGGAAGCTTTTCAAAGATGAAGATATAAAATTCGATATTGCGCACGGCCAGATGAGCAAACGCGAGCTTGAAAACGCGATGATAGATTTTGTCACAGGTAAGACGCATGTTTTGGTATGTACGACGATAATTGAATCCGGGCTTGATATTCCAAATGCCAATACAATATTCATAGACGATGCCGACCGGTTTGGGTTGGCGGAGCTTCATCAACTTCGCGGCAGGGTAGGAAGATATAAGCATCGAGCGTATGCTTATATGCTGCTGCCTCGGAACAGGTCTATAACGCCGGTTGCAGGACGGAGGTTAAAAGCGATAGAGGAGTATTCGCATCTTGGAGCCGGATTTCGGATAGCTCTTCGTGATCTGGAGATACGTGGGGCGGGAAATATTCTCGGAGCAGAGCAAAGTGGGCATATCCAGATGGTAGGGTACCAGATGTATTGCTCACTGTTGACACAAGCTGTGAAGAAATTGAAAGGTCAGCCGGTCAAGGAGATAGCTTCGGCAATGATCGACCTGGGCTATCCGAGTTACATACCGAAGAATTATATACCGCTGGATCGAGCGAGGATGGAAGTTTATCGCAAGATAGCTGTAGCAAGAACTAATGAGCAATTGAAGGAACTGGCAGCGGAGTTGGATGATGTTTATGGTGAAGTACCAGAAGAAGTAAAAGTGCTTTTAGAGATGGCAGAGCTTCGTGTGGCCGCGAGTAAACATGTGATAAAAAGCATTGTTGTAAGTGGTAATAATCTTGTGTTTTCATTTAAGAAAGATGCCAAGGTTGAGAAAGCAAAGCTTTTTGCTGATACCAAGGGTAAGGTCGATGAAGTTAAGCCGGGCGTAGTGTATCTACGACTGAGTAGTAGCTATTTTGAGCAGACTACTTTGATGATGGTGCTAAGAAATATACTGTTATAAGCAGATTTAAGTTGTAGCAAGTTGTGCGACAATAATCAGGACAATTGAGGCTGCTATGAGAAAAGCAACGATCGAGATGAAGAGAAGGCCGGTATCTTTTATAAAATGCTTAGCTGTGATTTTGGGCACTTTTATAGCTTTATAAATAACAGCGATAGAAGCTGCTAAAGGAAGTGCCCACAGCAGCGATTGAGGATTCATCTTGATTTCCTCTGGTGCGGTGAAAGAGGCTAGGATATTTAATAAGCTAAGCATTATTGGTTATCCTCCTTTTCAGCGCATTTTACATGAGCCAGATAGGCACAGTTCAGGATGCAGAGCAAATTAAGCAGGCCTGATATACTTGTGTATAGCTGTCCAATCTCGGCGGGTTTGCCATAAACGGGATAAGAGCCTGCTGCTGTGGCGTTGCTGATAAAAAGTATCAAGGGGGAATTTAATATCTGTGCGAGGAACCATGGATTCGTTGTTCCGAGCAGTCCCGGCGTATCAGAATGAGCGTCAATAACGCCAATCGATCCCGCATAGATACCGATAAGGAAAGTAATCAGGATCGTAACAAAGACTATTGCTGCACGTTTTTTTTCGTTGATGATCCAGAAGCCTGCACCTGGAACTATCCAGCCTGCTGCTGTTACCAGCGGCAGAAGTATTAGCTGCGCCTTACCGGAAAATTTATCTATAATATTTAGCATTATTTATCCTGTGATTCATTAGTATCTGCTGGAACATTAGGATCTTTCTCTTTATCTTCGTCTTTTTGTATATATCTGAAGTTTGTTCGTTTGATAATGTTTTCAGGATTCAGTAGTACTGCAGAGAGGCTTTGATGCTGTTTTTCAGCCGTCCAAAAAGAAACTTGTGCTTTTTCCCGAAGGTATCTGTTCTGATCTATACGGTTGATCGACATTTCCTTGACGCAGAAAACCTCCATAGTCGGTTTCATTTCAATGATAAATGGCAACTCTTTGGGTTGGTTGGAATCATTCGGTATATTACTAAACAAAGAGTTCACAATTTCGATCCGGTTTAACTGTGCAATTTCGGCAAATTTCATACCGGGATCGATCATGTCCTGGGTGTTTTTAATGTTTGCAAGATGCCTATTAGTATTATTCAATCTCGAATAGTCAACAAAATCGAAGTTGTTCGGTTCATTTGGCTCATTCGGCGGGTATTGTTTATTAAATTGATCGATTGCAAGCTCCCATTGCTGATCTTTTGCTATTTTGAGGAATTCCTCAGCCCTTTTTTTGGCTGTATTAATTGCTGATAGTTTTCTCAGGTCTTTAATAACCAGGTCTTTTACTTTAAAAGTTTCGTCTTCAGGCTTCTGTTCATCCAAAACAAGCCCTTTTTTGCTGACGGTCATTTCGATGTTCTTCGGTACCAGAGATTTTTTTGTTTCTACTACTCTTATCAATGCGATAATCTTGCGGTTGTTAAGTGGTCCGGCATTTTCGAAGAGCTTTATATTTTCAGACAAAGGTTTTTGTAGTGTATTTTCGCCAAGTTCTCTAGCAGTGAAAAGCAGCTCAGAAATGCTGGAGGGCAACTTTGCTGAAGAGGCTGGCCTTAAGAACAGGTCGTAAAGGTAATCGGATTTTTGGATATCCATCATGTCCAGCAGTCCTGTTTTTCCCGAATATACAGGCAATGCAAATTTTCTGGAAATCTCGCCGGCAATTGCTGAGTAATCGGTTGCGACAGCCCTTAATTGAGTGGAATTAGCGTCCCTGTCCAGCTCACTAAAAGGTTTTTCTGTGAGCAGTTTAGCTTCACTAATAATAGACTGAGCTTTTTCATTAAGTCTTTGATTTTTAAGTTCAGTTGAAATTTGCTTGGCAACTTGGCCGAAAGTTAGAGTGTACTCCTCCAGCAAGGAATTTGGATCGTTAGGGTCTATAGGTCTTTGGCTTCTGAACATTTCAGTGTTGGCCTGATAAAACCTTTCTTTTTCCTGTTGTGTAACAGGCGGAATTATTTTTTCAACGTCTTCGAATTTGAGGATAATATATTCGAAGCTAACCATATCATTGAGCTTATATCCAAAGCCATATTGATTGTCTTTCGATAATTCGCCAGGTAAATAATTTTTATATTTTTGGAAATGATCGATAATTTGTTTTTCAGAGGGTTCAGGCTGTTTATCCAAGAAAAGCCGAGCACTAAATGGCACATATTTTATAGACATCGGCTGATACTCGTAGCTTATGGTTTTTGTCAACTGTGGTATTGTCAGGGGTTCCTGTTGACATATTTTTCGGGAATATTGAATGATCGACAACAGAGTGGAATATGCAGATTGAATCGACTCCTCAGTGAATCCTCCCTGGATCAGGCGGTTTATTATATCTGGATAACTTGCTCCTCCGAAAAGAAAAGGCAGTACTTGTTGCAATTCCATCAAGGCGATATCGTTTGTAATAAAGATTCCTGAATTTTGCGCTTCTTTTTTTAACAGTGCCCAATATATTTTATTTTGGTGTTGTTTCTGGTAAAGGCTTAAAATATCTCTGTCGGTGATCTGTAGCTGTTGTTCCATGACCAAACGCTTGATCTCATTTACCATTTGCGGTGTAGGTGTGTTATCCGAGAACAAAAGCTCATGGAGCATTAGTCCTTTTACGCCGTGTACATAAGATTCGACTCGATTTGTATATTGGTTACGTTTACTTGCTGTTTTTAACAATTGGTCAGCTCTTATTGCCTGTAGTATATTAAGTTCCTGTTCAGCTTCAAAGAAGTCTTTCAATGTGATCTCTTTGTCTTTGCTATAAAGAGCTACCGCTTTTGAAGGATTGGCACTGTTTTTGAAGAAATACTGGAAGGATTGACCTCCGATAAAAGCTATCATGATAGCAACAACGAAGATGGCCATAATTTTTCTGTTATTTTTGCGAAACCATTTTGTTAAGCTCATTTAATTACTCCAAGTCAAATTTTTTACTGAATTTATGAAACCCCACAATATAGGCTCAAGATGGTATTTTTGCAAGTAAATAGTGCCCGGTAAAACCGGTGATTGCCAGGCAAAAAGACAAAATTCTTGCACTGTGCGGTGGTATGGGGATAATAGTATCAGGATTTTGTTAAAGTACGGATTTTGGGCAATAAGATATTCGGGAGGCATAAAAATGAGCGCCGAACATGAAAATGACAGAGACCTTGTAAATACAACGGATTGCCTGGAGGCTGTGAGTGTATTTAGGTCGTGGAAAAACTTGTTTTTTGTTCTGATCGTTTTATGTCTTTTGGTATTGCAGCTGTGTTTCTGGACACTGCACGTGGATTTGCTTAGCGACAAAGGCGAAGAATCTACAATGGTAGTGCTGGAAGACAGCAACTCAGTCAGGCAAATAACACCTATAGAGACAGATCCAGATGCCCCCGAAATCGCCGAGACAGCCAGGCAGGTTACGGCAGATGCCAATATTCCGGTCGATCCCAATGCGGTTGTCGCCGGCGAAAAGCCGAAACTTAATTTAAGAGAAGTCCTGGAAGTAGTTCATATCTTGTGGACGATTAGAACAGTGAGCTTTTTAGCGATACTTCTGGCGATAATGTATTGTCTGACGATACTTTTCGCGTTCAAGATATCACTGGTCGGCAGACTCGGCGGGATCAACCATATTGCCAGGGCATTAGTTCTTTCCGGGATATTTTTAGTTTTAATATTACCTTGGCAGGAAGTGCTTGGCTGGTTTACGGCAGGGGCGATTTATGCTCCTGGTGATCTGATCGAGGCGATAGGAAAATATGAGTCGTCCAAAGTGTTGGGGCAGGCCTTTTATTATGTCAGGTTTACCGGTTATCAGATGCTGGTGCTGGCAGTTCTTTTCTTTGCTCAGCTTCGAACTCGTAAGTGGTCAGGGGCGACACTTCGCAGGCTCGAAATAGTATAAATTCAAAACTGAACGTGACATTTTTGCTTTAGCTCTTGCAGCTTTTGCTGCCATGGAGCAGGGATGTTTTCATTGCTTGCCAGCAGGACATCTATGACATGTTCAATATCCATTTTGGGAGTAGAAGTATTAAAAGAGCATAGAAGGTGGTAATATTTAGCTCGCCACCACTTCCATGCTGGTTTAGATGTATTGTTTTTCGAAGTGTTAGCTTTTACGACCATCCCCCAAAGTGTTGCGGCGTCATCAAATTGTCCGTTTCTTTGAGATACCCTTGCCAGTGCCCTTAAGGAGAGTGTATCTACTGCTGCAGTGTCATTTTGGTCCTGTATAAAAATGCTTCTTATCAAAGCTAATTGTTTTTTGTTAGTTTTGCTATCCAGCGCAGAGTATTCAGCGAGAATAGCAATGTTTGTACGATTTTTTTTGCAGTTGTATATGAATTTTGAAATTATTTTCGCGTCAGAGATCGTCTTATCATAAATATCAGTTTCAGATTCCAGAATTTCTATATCTTCCAGGCAGCTATGCAAAAGAGTAGATATTGGATCGGAGTAGGTACAGCTATTTATTTCTGTCAACAGATCAGTAAGAGATAACAGCAGTGATGCGCGTATAGCCATATCCCCCCCCAGGGCTTCGGGGATAAAAGCACTTAGCAGATCAAGTCGGGCTTTTTTCCAGTAGATCCCAGATTCGGGGGGGATTTTCATGAGCCATTTGTTTGCCAGATCAGCTTGGCCGCACAGGGTGAGAACCTGCGCATAAGTGTAAATTATTTTGGGCTTAGGCTCATCGCCGGCGAGATCGAAATAATTCTCAAAAGCAGCATGGGTAAGATCGCATTGATTAGAATCGTTGAGAAAAATTTTATATGCCAATTCAACGGCTTTGGTGGAAATCTGCCGGGGAGTTGATTTAAGAAAATCACAAGGCTGGTCAGCGTGGATATTCGATACATTGATTAGCAGGTTGACTGCCAGCGGGTCATTAGTATCTGCAATTGCCATAGCAGCAGCGAAGTCAACAAGGGGATTAGCAGCGGTGTTGCTTTCTGCAAGTCTAAGAAGCAAAGTACTGTATTTTTCAGGGTTCTTATTTATGGCGGCCTGGGCGGCTAATTCCGCATCGAGAGGATTTGTTGTATTATTTCCCTCTGTGAGCCATCTTAATGTAATGTTGCTCGCTAATTTGCGTATGCGAGGATCCGATTCGAGCATTAACTTGTATTGCTCGGTCTTATTATGCTTGCGGAGCAGAAAAGCTGCGGGAAGAACTATATGCGGATCAGACTTATAAGAGCTTTTAATAATATCTCTTGCTAAGGCGATAAGTTTTTCATCCTGTGGTCTATTAGTGAGTTTGAGAGCCTCGATAGTGATTAGAATATTCAGCTTTTTGTTTATGTGCGGGTCGAGACTTAGCTTTTGTAATTGCTTTTGGAGTTTTAGTTTTTGTCTTGGGTTTTCAGCGTTAATCAATGCGAAAGTCTTTGCTCGGATAAGCTTTAGTAAATTTGAGCTGTTTTCTTTCTCTAATTCGTCGATCTTTTTTAAGAGATCGACAGTAAAGGGCTGTTGTTTTTTCTTTGGAGCCGAAAGAGCTATGTAGAATTTGATGCTGCAGGCATTTAATTTTGTGGTAAACAATTGCTGGGAGACTTTTCGCCAAAGACCTGTCCGGCCGAATCTCTGCTCCCAGTCGTCACCTTGATGGGCCTCGATCTTGTTTTTAATATCGTTTAGCTGTCGTGATACATCAGTTAAATGGTCAAGCGTTCTTTGAGCGTTTGTGTATAATAGCAACTTATCTTCTTCAGTAAAGAAATCATCGCTGAACTCGAATGCCATCCTGGTTTCGAGAGTCTCCTGGTAAAAAACGTCGGCGGTTAGTTGGGATAACTCTGTCAGTAAATTGACATCTTCGGAATCAGGTAATTGAGCATAGCAGGAGAAAGTAAATAATAAAAGCAGTATTAAAAAGTAAGTGATGATAGCGATATTTTTTGGCATATCATGGTCACTCCGTCATCTGAAAGGTTATGTCAGTCAGTCCCGATCCGCAAAGGCAGTTGTATATTTTGGCGAAGTGGTCCCACTCGATTTGTGAGTCGCAGGTTATCTCAACAGGGTCGTCGATGAATCTTTTTTGAGATGTCATGATGAGATTGACGGCTTCAATTAGCGAGGACAGGTCTTGCCCGATGGTTTGGTTGTTGATTTGTACCTGTTTGGAGTTAGCTATATTAACCATACAGCCGTTAGGCATGGCCGCAATATTTATATTCATAGGCTCAGGCTTTACCATGTTCACCGAACTGGTATTAGCGGCAGGTAATGTGAAGGGCAGGAATTTTTCCTGCGGTTTGTATTGGGCCGAGACGAGAAAAAAGATAAGCAGCAAAAAGATCATATCGATCATCGGTGTCATTTTCAGGGTGAAATTAGTCTTGTGCGGAACAAGCTGTCTTAGCCAACCTTTTTGTAGGGTTTCAATACTCATTTTATTAAGGCATCACCCTGTTTTTGAAGCTACTTCGGCACCTCTTCGCAGGGCCTCGATATTGGCCGGCAATGTTTTATGGTATCTTTTAGCTAGGACTTTTGGCAGAGCTTCTGTAGCCTGGTCAACAGTCATTACGTTTCTTTTTATAAGGTAGGCCCCGAGCATGACCATGTTGGCGCCTCTTGGATTATTAATTTCGCCTGCGATGTCGTCAGCATTGACAGCGAGGACGTCTATAGAGCTGTTATGGCTCGGCAACTTATCAATAAGTGAGCTGTTATAAACTATCAGTCCGTTCTCCTCAACGCGAGGTGCGAATTTATCGGCAGAGGCTTTGTTCATAACAACAAGTGAAGTCGGATAGGTAATAACCGGCGAGGGGATCGGCTTGGAGGACATAATGATCATGCTGTTGGCGGTTCCGCCGCGGATTTCCGCGCCATAGCTCGGCATATATGTAACCTCGATACCAGCCTGCATAGCGGTTTGGGCGAGCAGTTTTCCTACGAGGATTATTCCCTGTCCGCCGAAACCGGCAATCGTTACTTCATCGTGATAGTTATTATTTGTATCCATTCTATTTTTCTGGTTTATAGTCCTTGAAGCATCCGAGCGGGAAGGCCTTCATCATTTCCTGTTCGATCCATTTCAATGATTCAGCCGGTGTGATCCGCCATTGTGTTGGACAGGGCGATAGCAGCTCTACCAGTGATAAACCCGGTGCGTCGTCGATCTGTAGTTCGAAGGCATGACGGATAGCCTTTTTGGCTTTGCGGATATTGCCTGGTTTGTGAAGGGCGCATCTTTCGATATAAATAGTGCCGGGCAGTATTGATAATAATTCGCAGATATTCAAAGGAAAGCCGTTTGAGCTTACTTCTCTTCCACCGGGTGTAGTAGCTGTTACCTGGCCGAGAAGTGTTGTTGGGGCCATTTGGCCACCGGTCATTCCGAAGATAGCATTATTTATAAATATGACAGTCAGATGCTCAGCTCGGTGTGCTGCATGAATGATTTCAGCTGTTCCGATAGCTGCCAAGTCGCCGTCACCCTGGTAAGAAAAGACAATATTATCAGGGTTGGTTCTTTTCATACCTGTCGCGACAGCAGGGGCTCGACCATGTGCGACTTCGATCATATCGACGTCAAGATAATTATAAGCCAAAACAGCACAACCGACAGGGGCTATGCCGATGGTCCGCTCGCGGATGCCGAGTTCGTCTATTGCTTCTGCGACGAGTCGATGGGCTATACCATGACCACAGCCGGGACAATAATGTGTCGGCACATCCTTGTATGTTTTGGTTCTTGTAAAAACCTTTTTCATAATATTTAAAGTAAAAACTAAAAGCTAATAGTGAAAAACCATAAGTTAAAAATTAAAACTATCTTTTCCCTCTCAGCGTTAATAAGCTTGCTCCAAGAATATTCGCTAATTCCTTGGTTTCAGTCAATAGGTATCTTAATTCAGGGGCTGTAATTTTCTTAGCGTCTCTTAATAAACCGAGCCAGTAGAGGCTTTCGTTAGCGGATTTCAAAGCATAATTGAAAAATTTAGCAAAATCTCTTTTGGAACTGGACGCATGGGCCTCAACCACATTTGCTCCTATAGAAGTTCCAGAACGAAGTAATTGGTTAGAAATAACCTGACTTGAATTGCTACCCGGGATAGTATCTATAAACTCAATGAGCTTAATAGAATATTTATAAGCCCGATGCTTCAACTCGGTTTTTTGTTTTTCGCCTTGGTTTTGCATTTGTAGTTTTTAGCTTTTAGTTGTCACTTAAGATACTAAGTTCTCTGATTTTGTCGAGTACCTGTTCCACTGTCGGTACTCCTCCGCCTGCTCTGCCGAAAAACGCAACGGGGCATTTACCTGCTACGGCAATTTTTACATCGTCGATCATCTGGCCGTGACTCATTTCAACAACGAGGAACATCTTCAAATCCTGCGCTGCTGCGTTTATAACATCCATTGGGAACGGCCAGAGGCTTACTGGTCTGATCCAGCCTGCTTTTATTCCCTGTTCTCTTGCCAGGTCAACAGCGGTGCGAACGATCCTTGCCGATACCCCGTAAGCGACGAGAACAATATCAGCATCTTCTGTTTGGGATTGTTCACAGATGATTTCATTTTCTTCGATCTCTCTAAGCTTATCCTGAATTTTCAGGTTTAAATCTTCAAGAACACCATCTGCCAGCCACAGTGAGCGAACAATATTCTGCTCCCTGCCTTTACAGCCGGTCAGTGCCCAGTCTTTTTGGGGTAGCTTTCGGCCTGGTACGGTTTTGAATTCTATAGGCTCCATCATCTGACCGAGGATGCCGTCAGCCAAGATCATTACCGGATTGCAATATTGATCTGCCAGGTCGAATGCCAGCGGCATCATGTCCACCCATTCCTGCACTGTCGATGGTGCGAGTGTAATTGTTCTATAGTCGCCGTGCCCGCCGCCGCGTGTGCCCTGGAAGTAGTCACTCTGTGATGGGGCGATATTGCCAAGGCCCGGGCCGCCGCGCATAACATTTACTATAACAGAGGGAAGTTGAGCTCCGGCGAGATAGCTGATGCCTTCCTGCATGAGGCTGATGCCGGGGCTGGATGATGTTGTCATTACTCTTTTACCGGTAGCGGCTGCACCGAAGACCATGTTAATGGCAGCCAGTTCTGACTCGCACTGCACGAAAACCCTGTTCTCTTGGCCCATACGTCTTGCCATGTAAGCGGGGATTTCGCTCTGCGGGGTGATGGGGTAACCGAAATATGCGTCGCAGCCGGCCCGGATGGCAGCTTCCGCCATTGCCTCATTGCCGCTCATTAGAATCCGTTCAGACACCACAACTTCCTAAACCAAGCATTAAGCGCAGGCGGCGGAATTAATCCATTAGCCTGCTGCATTTTCCTTTTTCCCGACTTTGCTATCTTTGGATTTAATCTCTATTATATTGCTGTCCGCTTCGACCATAATGGCGGCTTCGGGACAGATGATCGCACACATAGCACAGCCTGTACACTTATTTTCGTTAGGTACGGCAGGGAAATATCCGCCTTTATTCGAGACGTGCGAGATGTCAATGCAGCTATGCGGACAAGTTATCACGCAAAGCTCACAACCCTTGCAACGTTCGATATCAATTGTAATTTTCCCAGCCATAATTGCATTAAATTGTATCAGCAGTTTTACCTATTGTAAAGACAAAACAAAGTTTGTATTATTATAGCGATTCTAATTTCTGATATATTAAGGGCTTATAAATGGATGTCGGCCCGGAGGAAAAAATGGTCACAGGGATATGCGGTATTGGAACCCGTCGAATCTGCCGAAATTTACGTTATTTTTTGAAGAAAAACGGAAGCGGCGCGTCTATTACAGTACGCAAAGGTGTTTAAAACGATGGAAACCGGCCCTGGTAAGGAAACAAAAGAGATGACCCAAAGCTGCTGCATAGAGGAAGTAGAGCTCATCGAGCGTTGCCGCAGAGGGTCCCGGGGTGCTTTTGAACCTATCGTTGAAAAGTATATGAAAGACGCATACTACATTGCGCTTGGTTTAGTGGGCAATCGAGAAGATGCCCTTGACCTTTCACAGGAGGCCTTCGCCAAGGCCTATATCAACATCTCCAGTCTCAACTCTAAGTGGGGATTCTTCCCTTGGTTCTACCAGATATTGAGGAACCTTTGCTTTAGTCATCTTCGAAAGCGAAAGGTACGCCGGGCTCATTCTATCGAGCAGCTAACAGAAGATGGGGCGGTAGCTTTCGAGAGTGACTGTGAATCGCCGGAAGACCCGATTGAAGAGAAAGAAATGAAGCAGGGCCTGTGGGAGGCGATAGGGCAGCTCGATGAAAAACATAAAGAGGTTATTATTTTAAGGCACTTTAAGAATATGTCATACGATGAAATGGCTAAAGCGCTGTTCACTAATAAAGGGACGGTGACAAGCAGGCTGTATTACGCACGTCAAAAGTTGAAAGATATTTTAGAGCGTCAGAGGGACCCCCAAACGCGAAAAGAGGCGTTTGGGGAACCCCGGAAAGGAGGTCGGCAAGAATGACTTGTCAGAATTATCAAGACCTGATGATGGGTTACCTTGACGACGAGCTCAGCAGCGAGCAGCGAAGGACCTTCGAGGAGCACCTCGAATCCTGCGAAGGCTGCCGCAGCGAGTTTGAGCAGTTCAAGAAGCTCAAGCGGATAACGGACTCGGTGCAATTAGCTGAGCCGGAAGATGAAATGTGGCAAAAGTATTGGGGGGGCGTTTATAATCGTTTCGAACGCGGGATAGGATGGATACTCATGTCGGTCGCCGGGATCGCTTTGTTGATCTATGGTGGATTCAAAGCGGTCGAGGCGATCGTCAAAGATCCGACAGTCGGATTGATGCTGAAGATCGGTATTTTGGCCTTTATAGGCGGGGTCGCGATTTTGTTTGTTTCGATATTGAGAGAACGGCTGTACTTCTGGAAAAGAGACAGGTACAAAGATGTTCAGAAATAACTTTGAATATCGAGAATCAAGTATCCGATATCGAGGATCAAATATTAAGGAGATTGGAAATGCTTTTATCAACAACGCCCTGGATAGAGGGCAAAAAGGTCGTTAAACATTTTGGATTAGTCAAAGGCAATACCATTCGAGCCAGGCATGTTGGACGTGATATTATGGCTGGTTTGAAGAATATTGTCGGTGGTGAGATTACCGACTATACAAAGATGATGGCTGAGTCGCGTGAGCAGTCGATAGACAGGATGGTCGAACAGGCTAAAGAGCGCGGCGCCAACGCGATAGTGGGTATTAATTTTTCAACTTCCATGATGATGCAGTCGGCTTCGGAAATTTTGGTGTTCGGTACAGCTGTACTTGTAGAGTAGTTTTAAACACGAAGACACTAAGACTCAAAAACACGAATATTAAATAATATAAGTTTAGTGCTCTTGGTGTTTTAGTGATTTAGTGCTATTGAAATTATAAATGAAAGGGGATTATAAAATGGGTTTATGGATCGTTCTGGGAGTGATAGTAGTAATACTGATTTTCTTCGCGATGATGTTCAATACGCTCGTCGGCAAAAAGAACCAGGTCATAAATGTGTTCGGCGGGATAGACGCTCTTTTGAAAAAGCGTTATGATCTGTTGCCTAAGCTCATCGTAGCAGTCAAAGAGTACATGAAACATGAGTGTGGCACTATCGAAAAAATCACTGAGCTTCGGGCTAAGGCTGTATCAGGCAACCTTTCCGATGATGAGAAGGTGGCTATCGATAATCAGATGTCGAAAATGCTCGGCGGGATAATGGTAGCGGTCGAGAATTATCCCGATCTAAAAGCCAGCGAGAACTTCATGCACTTGCAGCGTACAATGAACGAGGTCGAGGAGCAGATTTCAGCTGCCCGTCGTGCCTATAACGCTGCTGTTACCGATTACAATAATGCCGTCGAGATGTTACCAACAAATATCATGGCGGGGATGATGGGCTATAAAACCAAAAAGGTCTTCGAAATATCCGAAGAACAACGACAGGATATTGACACCGAGGCACTGTTTAATAAGTAATTGAACCACGGATTACACGGATTAACACAGATTTTGAATTATTAATGAACGAATACGAATGACAAAGGACGAGAAAATAAGCCAAAGAAAAAGAGGAGTATTTATAAAATAAGCACAAGAGGTGATAAATGGAAAACAGTAAGTTTAATAATTTGAATCAACTTCAAATAACAGAAAATGGTTCTTTGAAAGTCGAACTTATACCTATGCCAGGCGGAGACAATCCATGGAGAACAAGAGGAGATTATCTGCAAGAGCAAAAAAGAGATACCATTCGATTTTGGATTATGATTATTACCTTGATAGTTTCTGTGGTCAGTGTAGCTTTAACCGCAATAATAGCTATAGCTACTATAAAAAATATGGCTACTTGATTAGGGTTTCGCTATCTTGATAGGGAACATTTCTGGTAAACTGCTTGCTTTACATTTTCTCTGTGTTCCCTGTGACTAAACTTTTGTATTTTTTGTGATTTTTGTGGCTGTAAATTGATTTGTGGAAATTTGTGTTAATTCATGGCTAAAAAATTATGAAATCTCTCGAAGAGCTAAGACAATTTTACAATAGTGTGTTGATGCCTGATCTGCAGGCGTTGGAGAAGCAGCGTCGGAGTGTTTTTAATAATATTATCTACACAGCAGCGGGGGCGTTCGGTGTCGCGTTTGTTATTATTTTGATCACGGCAGCAAATGCGCCGGCGCTGCCTTGCTTTATCTTCCCGATATTCGGTGCGGTGGCAGTGACAGCTTTGGCGGGATGGTTTTATTCCAAAGGCTATAAAAGCGATTTTAAGATGGCTATCATCGAGCGGATAGTAAAATTTCTCGATAGCGGCCTTGATTACGACCCACATGGATATATCAGCAAGTCGGAATTTGTGAATTCGAAGATATTTCATACCAAGCCCAATCGCTATAAAGGTGACGATCTTGTATGGGGTAAACTTGGTCATACTCAGCTAAAGTTTTCCGAGCTTAACGCAAGACATGAAAGCGGCTCGGGTAAGAATCGCCGGGTACGTACGGTGTTCAAGGGCCTGTTCTTTATTGGTGACTTCAATAAGCATTTTCATGGCAGGACGGTTGTTCTGCCTGATACTTCGGAGAAACTATTTGGACGGTTAGGGCAAAAATTCCAGGAATGGAACATAGCAAGAGATGACCTTGTGAAGTTGGAAGACCCTGACTTCGAGCGGGAATTTGTTGTTTATAGTACTGATCAGATCGAGGCCAGGTATATTTTATCGACCAGTCTTATGAGAAGAATACTTGATTTTAAGCACAAGGCTGGTAAAAAAATTCATTTATCTTTTGTTGGCTCTCGGGTGCATGTTGCTGTCAGTTATACGAGAGACCTTTTCGAGCCGAGGATATTCAGGACATTGCTTGACTTTGGGCCGATAAGAGAATATTTCCAAGACCTGTCATCAGCGGTCGGAATTGTTGAAGATTTAAACCTCAACACCCGCATATGGACGAAGAATTGACCTGTTGGATCGTATCAAAGTCTGTATTTAACAGGTTTATTTCATATCAATTTTACATACTATCAGGGCGATTTATTGGCTGGTTTCCAGTCCTATAAGAATCGCAAATCAATAAATATTGTGGGCTTAAATGCCTTCTACAGCCTTTTAAGGGGGTGTGCCATTAAGGTGGCAGTGGTATCAGCCGAATTTGGCGGTAATTAAAGCAAGATATATACACACATGTTTTTATAAGAGCAAGGGCTTCTAATGTTAAATACTGTAAACGTTCCAGATGATTTTGAACCGATCTTTGAAAAGACCCAGGAGTTCGTAAAGAAGTATTTCAATGATATGAACTGCGAGCCTGCAAATGGATCGATAGAGATTTTTGGTGAGAGATACCTGCTTATTCGAGCTGCATCGATGTCGTCCGAATTTTTCGAAATAATCACGAATCTTTACGGTGGACTTGGCAATGACGAAGCTGTATCGGTCGCTCGTAATCTTCTTTTTGATATAGCCAAGACGATCGGCAAAGTTGACGCGCGCAATTTTCATAAGAAAATGGGCCTTAAGGAGCCAATAGAAAAGCTTTCGGCTGGGCCGATCTATTTTGCTCATATGGGTTGGGCTTATGTGGATATATCGCCCGAATCAAGCCCTTCGCCGGATGATAATTTTTTCATGGTCTATGACCATCCTTATTCATTTGAAGCTGACGCATGGATAAAAGCAGGTAAAAAATCAGATTTTCCGGTTTGCATAATGAGTGCGGGTTATTCTTCGGGCTGGTGCGAGGAAAGCTTCGGCATCAATCTTGTAGCTTCTGAAATAATGTGTAGAGCTAAAGGTGACAAAGTGTGCCAGTTTGTTATGGCGCATCCTTCAAAGATAGAGCAATTCATCGAGGACTACCTTAACAGTAACTCTGAGTTCTCCGGCAAGATACAGGATTACTCGATACCGAATCTCTTCCAGCGAAAGTTGATGGAAGATGCACTTAGGGAGAGCGAAAGTAAAATACGCGCGATCCTGCAATCAACTGCTGATGGGATACTTGTTGTTGATAAGCAGGGGCATGTAGTCCAGGCAAACGATAGTTTTACTAAGCTATGGCGGATACCATCTGAATTGCTTGAGACCAAGGACGACGATAAGTTACTTGCATTTGTACTTGACCAGTTGGAAGACCCTGGGCAATTCCTAAAGAAAGTTCGTGAGTTGTATGACAGCAGTGAAGAATCCTATGATGAGATCACATTCAAAGACGGTAGGATTTTTGCGAGAAATTCCCGCCCATTCATTCATAACGATCAGAATGTTGGCAGAGTTTGGAGCTTCAGGAATATTACAACTGAAAGGCAGATGCAAACCAAGAAGGACGAACTGCTCGATGAGATTCAGCAGATAAACGAGGAGTTGAACCAGTTTGCTTATACAATTTCACATGATCTTAAAGCTCCTTTGCGAGGCATACAGGGGCTCTCTGAGATCATTAAAATGGAAGCTTATGATAAGCTCGACGACGAATCAAAAGAAAACTTTGATTTGCTTATAGGTAAGGCAGCTAAGATGCAGGATCTTATCAAGGGTGTACTTGAGTATTCGCGCCTGGGCCGATCCCATGAAAAACATGTGACGATAGATTTGAATCGGGTGATTGAAGAGATCGTAAGCTTGCTCGACTGTGAAGATAAGATCGAGGTTCGAGTTGAGAATCCGCTGCCTGTGATAAAAGCAGAAGAAATGAGAATAAACCAGCTGTTCCAGAACCTTATCAGTAATGCGGTTAAATATATGGATAAAGAGAAGGGACTGGTCAGGATCAACTGTAAAGAGCTTGAGCATTTCTGGCAGCTTAGTGTTTCCGATAACGGCCCAGGCATCGATCCACAATACCATGAACAAATATTTAGGATGTTCAAGTCGCTCTCTATAGATCCAAATACCGACAGTACAGGTATTGGGCTTACGTTAGTTAAGAGGATCGTAGAGATGTATGGTGGAAAGATTTGGGTCGAATCTCAGCTTGGCGAGGGTTGTACATTTATCTTTACAATACCCAAAAAGATAGAGACCAGGGCCAGCGAAGAGGAATCTGAATTAATAGAAGAAACATTGGAATGTTAATGAGCAGTTAACTTTTTTAATAGGAGTGAATGATATGAATTGTCCTACGTGTAATAACGAATTGACACAGAAGACGGTAGAAGATGTTATCGTTGCTCGTGACTCGTCGCTTGTATCTTGTTGTTTGAGATTGTCACGACTCTTTGACACTCGCACCTAAGGTATCTTCATTTCATTTCGACAATGACAAAAAGATTAAGCTTGGATATATTATTGTTCAGGCTTTTTTAATTCTTCGGCTTTTGGCAGGTCCTTAAGGGTGTTGAGCCCGAATACTTCGAGAAACTTTTTCGTGGTACCATACAGCATCGGTCTGCCAAGCACTTCGGCCCGGCCTACGATCTTTACCAAACCTTTCTCTATCAATGAGCGAACCATCTCACCAGCGGCAACACCGCGAATGGCCTCGATGTCTGCGCGGATGATAGGCTGTTTGTAGGCTATGATCGCTAATGTCTCTAAAGCGGCGGGGCTGAGCTTGGAATCGCTTCTTGCACGAAGTAATTTTTTGAGCCAGTTATTATATGGGCTAAGGGTCAGCATCTGAAATCCGCCTGCAATCCGTTCGATGCGAAAGGCATTATTGTTAGCTTTGTACATTTCATTAAGGCTGGATACCGCGTCCTTGATCTCCTTAGTAGTAGTCTCAACGATTCCCGCTAATCTTGTAACTGTAAGTGGTTCATCGGAAGCAAATAGCACAGCTTCTACTACTGAAGCGATAGTTGTTTCGATAGGTTCCTCTGGCTCTAAAAGCTCTGGCTCAGGTTTGGATTCCGGCTCGTTTTCCTCTTGCTGTTCAGATTCTTCTGGCTGAACGTCTTCGAGTATTTCTTTTTCCTGTTCTGTCATATCTGTTTCCAAGTAAAGGGATCAGCGTCTTTCTTACTGACAATGATTGTGATGTTTTTTAGCTGTTTTTGCAACTGTTTGGCGAATTTTTTCAGTATAAATCTTTCCGAGACGCTATGCGATAGGCACAGGCAGGTAAGACCGGCCTCCTGAGCGGCCAAAGCCTGGTGATGTTTCAATTCGCCTGTCAGGTATAGATCAGCCTTTTGCGCAATTATCGAATTGATTATCTTTCCGCACGAGCCTGCGCAAACAGCAGCGGTTTTTACCACGCGGCTTTTATCGCCGACGATGCCGATAGCTTTGGCGCGTGTTGTTTTTTTGATATTAGCAATTATGGTTCGCATCGATGTCGGCTTTTCTAATTGGCCAATCCTACCAAGCCCTAACTGACTTTGGGGGCTATAAAGCTTGAACACATCGTATGCGGGCTCTTCATAAGGATGAGCTTTTATCATAGCTGCCAAAACAGCGTCAAGCTTATTAGCGGGTACGATCGTTTCAAATCGAAATTCCTCTACTGATTCAATCTTATCTTTTTTACCTATGGAAGGCCTGGCTCCTGCCAGTGGTTTAAAGCTTCCTTCGCCCGGTGTCTTGAAGCCGCAGTTGCTGTAATTTCCTATCCAGCCGGCACCGGCTTTGAAAATTGCGTTGGTAACTTTGTTAACCGCTTTGACAGGTATAAAGACCACGAGCTTATAGTTATCACCAGCCGGATTATCAACATAATCACCGATTGGTTTGCCATCGACAATTCCGACCATATCAGCCAGTCCATCGTTTACTCCGCCAGTTAGGACATCGAGTGATGTATGAACAGAATAAACGCTGATACCGGATTTGATAAGCTGATATACTTCGCTGCCGAGCCCCTTTGCGGTGACTTGCTTCAAGCCGTCCCAGATAAGAGGGTGGTAGCTGACAATCATATCGACTCTTTGCTGTCTTGCTTCGGATATGACTGCCTTAGTTGTGTCGATGGTCAGCATTATTTTTTTAACGTCCTGATTCGAGTCGCCGACAAGCAGGCCGGTGTTGTCCCAGTCCTGGGCCAGCTCGGTCGGAACCATTGTATCGATATGTTTTGCTATGTCTTTAACTTTCATCTTCTACACCGCAGCTTTTTTTAATGAATTTTTCAAAAAGTTTCATGAGTTCCTCGGTAACAGGGCCTGGCTCGCCTTTACCAATGTTGTGCTTTTCCACTTTGACTATCGGCATGATCTGCATGACTACATTGGAAATGAAAACTTCGTCCGCGTCGAGCAGGTCATTGATATTCAGGTCTTTTTCGTTAGTCTTGATAGCATTATCAGCGGCTATTTTCAATATATTCTTTCGGACAATCCCGGGAAGAACAGGCGTGTATTTCGGTGGAGTTAAAATGGTCGAATCTTTGACGATAAAGACATTGCTGATACAGCCTTCAGCCAACCGATTATCTATAGTGAACCAAAAGGCCTCTATAGCGTTTCGTTTTTGTGCGAACTGCAAACCAAGTATTCGCGGCATGTAGCTGGTCGTTTTATTGCCATGAGCCGGGTCAGCAGAATTTTGTCTGTAAGGGCTAAGCACTGCCATGGCTCCATTTTTATAAAACTCATCAGGATAGGGCTTGAACTTTTTTGCGGTTATCAGCAGCGTTGATTGCGGCATTTCATGCTCCAGTGAGGCCGCGCCGCTTGTAAGCGTTAGCCTAAGACGAGCTTCTGTCAGGTCGTTTGCTTCGAGTGTGTTGTAAATAGCCTTTTTGATATCTTTTTTTGTGTAAGTGTTATTAAGATCGAGATTTTTAACACTTTCAAAAAGCCTGTCGAGGTGATCCTTCAGAGAAAACACTACTCCGTTACAAACTCGCATCGTCTCGAACAAACCCATACCATAAAGAAGCCCCGTATCGTTCGCTGGAACAGTTGCTTTGTTTGCATCAACTATATTACCATTTAAAAAGATTTTATTCATAGGTTCTCTGTTGCCTTAATCCCAGCCAATAATGCCCGGGCTTTTGTCATTGTTTCGTCCCACTCAGCGAGCGGGTCGGAATCAGCCACAATACCGCCTCCGGTCTGGACAAAAGCCTTACCTTGTGTAATAATAATCGTTCTTATAGCGATATTCAAACAAACAGTTCCGTCAATCCCGATATATCCAATCGAACCGGTGTAAACACTCCGGCTGGATGGCTCGGTTTCGTCGATAATGTTCATAGAGCTGACCTTAGGAGCGCCGGTAATAGAGCCGCCGGGGAACATCGCTTTTAAACAATCGCAAAGACCCACGTCTTCCCGAATTTGTCCTGAGACGGTCGCTACCGCATGATAGACTGTTGGATATGCTTCTATTGTTCTCGACTGAGTGACTTTACGGGTTCCGTACTTACAAACACGAACAAGATCGTTTCGTTCGAGGTCAATTATCATATTGAGTTCAGCCTTTTCCTTTTCACAGGCCAAAAGCTCATTATAATTATTTTTATTTGTCTCAATATTAGCAGAGCAAACTTCCTGAAGTCTTTTTCTTGTGCCCTTGATCGGCTTGGTGCTGACCCAGCCGTCTTTGATACTAATAAACATTTCCGGCGATGCGCTAACTATAGAAAAATCATTGGCAGCTATATAAGCAGCATAACCGCTTGGGTTGTGCTGATTCTGCCATTGAAAAAGCTTTATCGGGTCGCCGTTGTACTCATAATCGAAACGCTGTGAGAAATTGACCTGATAAACGATACCGTCGTAAATGTACTGACGAATTTTCTCCACAGCTTTTACATAATCGATTTTGGTCATGTTACATTTAAATTCATTAGGATTAATGTTTTCAAGGTCGCATAGATCTGATCTTTGTACTATTGTTGATTCCACTTTTGTTAAATTATTTTCGAGCCATTCGAATTTGGCTTTCGGTTCTTGGCCATCATTACTCAGTCCAAGACAAATGAGCCAGAACTGGTTCCTCGAATGATCATAAGCTATAAGCTTATCATAAAAACAAATCCTTATCAGCGGCATATTATAATTATCGATTGTTGTTTCAGGAATTTTTTCTATATACCTGCCAAGCTCATACGCAAAATATCCGATCCAGCCGCCGAGGAACATACCTTTAGGTAACTCATTTTCAGAGTTTTCGAGCTTGTATTTATTCAACACATTCTGGAGCTTTTCAAAGGGCTTTTTCTGGCTGGTATTAAATTCAAATATTTCTATAGGCTCAGCTGACCAGTAACTAAAGCCTTGTGAATTCAGTTGAGCATTGTTACTGCCCAATATGGAAGGGGACTTTAATTCGGAGAATACCTGGCTGAGTGAATCGAGTTTTACATCTGCTGAGATTTTTTTGTAGTGTAGCTTACACTGGATCTTCTTCGAATTTATTGCTAATTCGGGCATCATTGGATATTTCCCGAGCGAATTTCCTCAATGATCCGGGCTCCACTGCTTGTGCCGAGCCTGTCAGCACCGGCTTTTATCATCTCTATAGCCTGTTTTGCGGTTCTAATACCACCCGAGGCTTTGACCTTGCAATTGCCAGCGTATTCTTTCATCAATTTAACGTCTTCGACTGCCGCTCCACCTGATGAATGAAAACCTGTACTTGTCTTAACAAAATCAATGCCGCATTTACTTACTAACTGACAGATGAATATTTTCTGCTTGTGGGTAAGAGCAGCTGCTTCGATGATAACTTTCAAAGGCACGGCCGGCTTGACGCTGCGGCAGACCTTTATGATAGACTCAAACTGTTTCACTAAATATTTTTCGTTGCCTTCGATGATAGCCGACAAATCCGCGACAATATCGACTTCATCAGCCCCGTTATTTATAGCTTCCTTTGTCTGCAAGACTTTGGATTCTGTAGTATCGGTTCCAAAGGGAAATGAAGCTACAGCTCCGACTTTCACATTTGAATCTATTAAAAGATCATCTGTAAATGTCAGCCATTTGCCATTAACGAATACCGCGCAAAAGCCGTATTGTATTGCTTCATCGCAGACATGCCTGATATCTTCACTTGTACCGGTCGGGGCCAGCATTGCATGGTCGATGCAGGATGCGATTTGTTCCGCGGTAATTTCCATCAGGCGATATATCCTTTTTTAGTGAAAAATTCTATTGCCTGTTCAATGCTTTCAAATACCTCGGTAGCTGTCTGGGTAACAAAGACAGAAGGCTTATGTTTTGAAGTCCAGATCACATAAACTTCCTTAGCCGATTCGTGAGCGTGTTGTAATTCTCTTTCAACCCCACTCGAAAGGGCTGCCCGCCCATCTTCGAGTTCAGGAATAAAGCTGATTATCATATCAGACTGATCGATGAGCAAAAAATCCCGGGCGTATATCTGGCTGTTGATGTCGCGAGATATTTGTATTACCTGCTCGGTCTCGAGTTGAAGATTCTGTCCGAGTACTTCGATAGCGATGTACTCTTGACCGTTTTGCTTTGCCTTCTGGGCCTTTAGCGGCAAATATGCTTCTTCCAGATCAGCGGGATCGAAGCATGTAAATGACTTTTTCATTTTAGTCCTGAAGCTGTTTATTGTTTCGTTGACTTCAGGTAAGTCCACAACGTGCGTCATCGGAAAGCTAAGATAAGCCTTTTTGCGGTCTCTTTCAAATATCAACCGATAGCAGGTCTCGACGGTTTCTTCTTCCGCGCCGCGTGCCAAACAGTAAAATGGAATATTATCCGCGACACCTCGTGACAGCATTTCCGTTCCTATTATTTCTTCTTCACGCCAGACGATAAGATCCTTTAAGCTGTGCTCTATCTCATGTTCTTTTTTAAGGCGATGGTGCAAAGCTGTTACGCCGTCTATTATATTGATATAAATATCACCGTTTAGCTGTCGCATCTGGTCGAAATCAACCGCTGGAAACAAACCGTGTCGCCAGCGAAAAGTCGCATGCGTATTGACTATCAGATTCGAAGCTGTTTTCGATTTTGCTATAACGTCTTTGAAAACACTCCGCCTCAGCCAGTTCAATCGATTCATCGGGATATCGAGAATCTTTCCCGGCGGGATATCGGGTGCTTCGGCATACATCATATCACCGATACTGCAAAGCAATGTTTCTTTGCCCTGAGAATTTGCGTAATCGCAGACCTTTTGAAGATAGTTTTTCTTGTCGATGCCTACCATGCCTGTAACGACTATGACCATTGCTGACTCCAGAAAAAGGCCTTCTTACAAATTTTTAAGTCGTTGCTGCTTTTCGTGATCTTGCAGAGCTGTTATTATCTCGTCCATATTGCCCGTCATTATTTTATCAAGGCTGTACAGAGAAAGATTTATCCTGTGATCGGTTACACGATTCTGCGGATAATTATATGTACGTATTTTCTGGCTGCGGTCACCCGAACCGATCATGCTCTTACGTGTAGAGTCTCGTTCAGCTCTTTCTTTACCGGCGAAATGCTCATAGACCCTGGAACGCAAAATTCTCCAGGCTTTGGCCCTGTTTTTATGCTGGCTTTTCTCATCCCGCATACTGACGGTGATCCCGGTCGGCACGTGTTCGAGCTTTATTGCCGAACTGACTTTATTAACGTTCTGACCGCCCGGCCCGCCGGCTCTGCTGACATGCTCCAGGACGTCATCCGGCTTTATATCTATTTCTACTTCTTCCGGTTCGGGCAACACCGCAACAGTTGCCGCTGATGTATGAACCCTGCCTTGTGATTCCGTTTCAGGTACGCGCTGGACACGATGGCCACCGCCTTCGAAGCCGAGTTCCGACCAGACGCCGGGGCCTTTTACATTCAGGATGACTTCCTTAAATCCGCCCATCTCCGAAGAGCTGAAGTCGAGTTGTTCGACTTTCCATCTTTTCTTCTCAGCGTAGTGGACGTACATGTTATAAAGATCACCCGCAAACAATGCAGCCTCATCGCCGCCTGTTCCGGCCCTGATCTCAATAATGATAGAGTTGATAACATCGTCGTCAGCCATGACCAGGCTGTCCTGTATCTCGGTCAGCAGCGTATCCTGTTGTTCGGTCAGTTCCTTGATCTCTTCTTTAGCTAATTCCTTGAAATCATCTTCTGTGCTATCATCAGCAAGGATAAGTTCTGCATCGGCGATTTGCTGCGTTGCCTGTTTGTACTTGCGATATTTGGTGACTACTTTTTTTAACTTAGCCTGCTCTTTCGATAAAGCGATGAGCTGGTTATGATCCGCAGCTATCTCCGGCTGAGCAATCTGCTCGTCAATCTGAACATAACGGGCATCGAGCTCATCGAGTTTGGCTATCAATGAATCGCTTACTTCGGGCATAGTCACCTCTTTAGGTATAGAAAAACAGCGGCTAACGTTACCAGCTTACTATAACACATCAAGCCGAGCAACGCTATCCGCTGCGAAGGTCGTGTATCTACTTCTTGTCTTGTTTTTTTGCTTTGCCGTAGTTGGTGCCGTATTTTTTCTGGAACCTTTCGATACGTCCGGCGGTATCGACGAATTTCTGCTTGCCGGTATAGAATGGATGACACATCGAGCAGATCTCAGCGTGGATCTCTTTCGAGGTGCTGCGGGTCTCGAAGGTATTGCCGCAACCGCAGCGAACCGTCACTTTTTCATATTTTGGGTGAATATCTTTTTTCATCTTCAAATTATCCCTAAAACCAAAACCCCCAATTTTACTGTTGGCAGATAATTTTTCAAGGATAATTTTCAGGATATCCCATTGCGGGGGCAAAATTATGGATTTAGACCGATATTATAGGCCCTTTACGGCCTGTATGCGGCCTTGGTAAGGGTAATCCCTTAGCCCTTAAGCGGAAAACACTGATTTTTAGTTATAGGCTCAAGCTTCATTGTATTTTGCCGATATTTACTTATAGGCAAGGTGTTGAATGCAACAGGCAGGAGCCCGAGAAAATGCGAATTCGATATGTAGTTTCATCTATGATCTTCTGGTGGCGGGAAAACCACCTTTCATTTGAGCAGGAGTGCCAGTTCCTTAAATCCCATGGCTTCGGAGTAGAGCTTTGGCCCACTTTGAGGGGGCTTGAGGAGTGTCGGTATGAAAGACGGAACTGGCCCCGCTTGATGTCAGCGACTGAAGACATGCTCGTATCGATGCGTTCCATGAAAACTATTAACGGTGATCTTAGCCTTGCCCAATGGCAGATGCAACTCGAATGCGCAAAAACGCTTGGGGCAAATATTGTCACCGACCTTGCCAGCCTTGGCCTGCCGGTGGGCAAAGATGTAAACGGCTTACCACATGCCTCTGAAATAGTTAAAATGGCGGATGGACTTGGAGTAATGCTCTGCGTCGAAACCGGACCGCTCGAGGATGTGCTAAGAGTTGGCGATAAGTTTGATTCCATTCGTTTCTGCCTTGATACCGGCTATGCGAATGTTGACAGGAAATATGATTTCAAAGGGTATGTTGACAGGCTGGCAGCACGGGTAGCCCATCTTCATCTAACAGATAACTATGGCCAGATAGATGACCATCAACCACCGGGGCTCAAGGGGGGGATTACGCTGGAGAATTGGCACTATCTACTCGAGGCCTTAGAGGGCTACGACAATGAGCTTATCGGTTCTTTGGAGATGTACCCGTGTATGCCGGCTGTTATGCTGCGTCAAGCGACAGAGTTTTTATTCGACGAACTAAAATGGCCCAATCGCCCGGAGAGACATCCTGACCACATGTCGTCATCTTATAATCCTATATAAATGAAAATATCTCACGCTTGAGGTGGCAACCATAGAAACAGGCTGGGGTCCTGGGGGGCCTTAGTCATTTTTATTGGGGCTTGTCATTATGCGATTCGGCGATTATATTGCTTCTATTATATATGCAATTAATAGGAGCTTAGACATGGGGCCCAAACTCGTAGTAGTAGGAGCAGCAGGCCGGATGGGCAGGCGGATAATAGCACTGGCTGTCGAATCTGGAGAATATGAAATAACCGCAGCCGTTGACGCCGCAGGTAATCCTGATATCGGTAAAGACGCCGGATTATTAGCTGGCGTTGGTCAGATCGGTATTAATATCGGACCGCAGTTCCCGGATGCAGCTGATGTTGTAATTGATTTTTCACTGCCGCAAGCGGCTGGTGCGACGGTCGATTTTTGCGTTGATAAAAAGGCCGCGCTTGTAATGGGTACGACCGGCTTGGCAGGGGATTTGAAAACAAATATAGAAAATGCCGGCCAAAGCATACCGGTTATCTACGGCACCAACATGAGTGTCGGAATGAACGTGTTGTTCGCTCTTATCGGCAAAGCCGCACAAATGCTCGGCCCTGATTACGATATCGAGATCGTAGAGCAGCATCATAAATTCAAGAAAGATGCTCCAAGCGGCTCGGCCCTGACCTTGGCAGAGAATATCTGCAAAGCCATAGGCAAAGATGCCGATAGTACTTTTGTGTTTGGCCGGGAAGGCAAAGAGGCTCTGCGTCAGCATGGCGAGATTGGTATCCATGCTGTCCGGGCTGGTGATATAGCAGGCAAACACGATGTGATGTTCACTACTATGGGCGAGTCGGTAACACTTGGCCATAACGCTCATAACAGAGACAATTTTGTCAGAGGCGCATTACGAGCGGGGCAGTGGCTCGTCGGCAAACAGCCCGGCCTATACACAATGGCAGATGTCCTCGGATTAGGATAATTTAATGAGTAAAAATCTAAACAGGTTTTTTATATCGTTGCTTTTTGTCATTATACTCATTCTTTGTGGTTGCGAAGGCTTACAACCATTAGGGCCTTGCCTGTGCAAATGCAGTGAGAAAAAACTCATTGCCGGCTATTCCGTACTCAACAAGCAGATTGATTATTCAGTAATTGGCTGCGGCAGCAAGAAAAGCATTCTGGTCATAGGCGGTATCCACGGCAATGAACCTAAAAGCACAGTCCTTGCCGAGAAGATCAAAGTATATTTAAGCACAAACAGCTTTCTAACGATAAAGCGAACTGTTGTTATTATTCCCGCCGCGAATCCAGACGGCCTGGCAGCTGGTACGCGATATAATGCTAATGGTGTTGACATTAATCGTAACTTCCCTGCAGCTAACCGGGTCAATAATAAAAAGAACGGCTACGCCGGATTGACCGAGCCGGAGTCGGTAATTATCAAAGAGCTTATTGAGAAGCACAAGATCGATATGATAATTTCTATTCATGAGCCATACGGCTGTATTGACTGGGACGGTCCAGCTGAAGAACTCGCTCATAAAATGGCAGGGCATTGCAAGCTGCCGGTCAAAAAACTTGGCGCCATGCCGGGCTCGCTCGGTTCATACGCGGGCGTAACACTTGGCATACCCGTCATAACATACGAATTGCCGGAAGCTGTCGGCCAAATGAATGACGATACGATATGGCACCTATATGCCGAACCGATCATCGCCGCTATCGAGAATGGCTATTAATAGGGGTTAATTAACTACGTAGTCTTTATTCTCGGTTTTGTTATGGACTCGGGTATTTTTCGGAAAATCAAATTGAAAATTGCTTTTTGCTAAACCTTTGTTTAAAGATACCGGCTTTGTAACCTCGAAGACATTTACCCTATCCTCATCGCAGTCTCTGATTACTCCGGAGCCTGGAAACCAAAGATTTTCATCGACTTTTTGAAGGGACAGCACATCAAATGTTAAATCAGCTTTGCTTTTTTCAGACTTTGCGCCATTCAAGTAATCAAAGCGTACAGGCGTGAGATTATGGTCGATCGAAAAATAAACCCGCGCAACTGGATTTCGGGTGTATTCCTGTAAAAAGGCGACACTTACAGTGTTAAAGCCATTTATGTTTTTAACTTCAGGTTCAAAGGCGGCGAATTTCTCTTCCTTTAGAATAGCTGAGAGTGGTGTTTTGTCAAAAATTTCACACAGGCCCATTCTAAATACCGAAAATCCCAATGGTGATAATGTAAATAGCGGCCTGGATTCATCTTTATTGGAGATATAGCCGTCGCGTACTTTTTTGGGCCAGCCGCCTATGCTGAGTCTTTTATAACTTGAGCCGTCATATGTCTCGATCAAGACGTTATCCCAGCCTTTGTCTTCTGTAAGCATTAGTGTAGCTTTCGTTTCCATAAGCCACATTTTAGGTCCTTCGAAAGCGGGCCTTGGTTTTCGTGGTTTGCTCTCGAAGCCGGATGCGTACATCTTGTGTTTTGTGATGCCGTTTTTTGTTATCAGGCACTTTATGTCTTCCGGGATGCCGCCGTAATATGGTTTTGGTTTTGGCCTGCATACATTCTCAATGCAGTCATCAAATGTGTGTGGAGGTTCTATTTTACATTTGTATTCGAGGTTTACGTCGATGATTGAGTTTTCCGCAGCTTCGATCGACTTGATAATTCCGTTAATATCCATATTTCCTGTCAGCCGTTAGGACTTGCCGCTCATTTGCTATACTATTCATAATATATTTTCATTTAACAGTGTAAGTTTTATCTTCGATCTTGTTATAAACCTTTGTATCTTTAGGAAATTCAAGCTTAAAACTGTTCTTAGCCAGTCTCTTATTAACAGATATTTTCTTTGTGGTTTCAAATATATTTATCCTGTCTTCATCAGGATTTATTATAGCCCCTGAACTTGGGAACCAAAGATTGTCTCCAACTTTTTCAAGGGATGTGACATCGAAAGTTAAAATAACTTTGCTTTTTTCGGGCTTAGCTCCGTTTAGATAATCGAATCTTACAGGTGTTAAGCCATGATCGATAGAAAAATATACCCTCATAACGGGTTGTTTAGTATATTCCTGTAGTAGCGCTACACTTATGGTGTTGAAATCATTTATTATCTGGAGTTCCGGTTCAAAAACCGTGAAGCCATCATCTTTTAAAATTGCCGAGAGTGGCATGTTATCATAGACTTTTCCGAAACCCGTACGTAACACTGAAAAACCCAGAGGGGTTAAACCAAATGCTGGGCGTTGTTTGCTTTTGCTATCGCTTATATAACCTCTTTGCTTCAATTCGGGCCAGCCGCTAATGTTGAGTTTTTTATAGTTTGAACCGTCGAATGATTCAATTGCCTTACTGGTCCATGTTTTATTTTCTTTAAGAAAAACTGTTGATATTTCCTCAGTTAACCACATCCCGGGACCATCAAGAGCCAGTCTTCGTTTTCCCTGTTTGATCGAGAAACCACTTGCGTAAAGTTTGTGCTTTGAGATGCCGTCTTTTACCGACAGGCTTCCTACTCCAAGCTCCTGTCTCGATTCTTCAACAGTATAAGGAGGTATGACCCGCCATTGATATTCAATATTTACGTCGATTATTGAACTTTCCATGGTTTCAATAGCGCTGATGAGTTCTTCTAAGTTAGAATTGGCTATTGCTACAGAACAAGACAGAAGTGAAAAGACAGCAAAGTGAACGAAAATTCTGGTTTTCATTTTACAGATCCTCGAAAAGGAAGTTTATAAAATTATCTATTTTATTTAATCACAAACTTGCCTCCAGCAGTTCCCGCCCAATCCCTGTTCGATGCAAGTGCAGCTTGGGACACCTGCCCCAACATTTACACACCTGTATTTGATTATTCTGCTGCAAATAATAGTTGCTGTGACGCAATAGCCTGCAAGACCTTTGCAATATTGATCTTTTGGCCCTGATGGACAATATGACGTACATCTACCCTCGCACACACCGTCTTCAAGGTTAGGTTTACAAGACCCCATCCCTCCCCCGTAGCCGCCGCAATTACTACTTATCGTAATACATGGGCCGTTCCATGCAAATACTACTGAGCCTGCCACAATTAATAAAGCAACGCCAACAGTGATTTTAAAAACTTTTTTTTGCATTTTAATTCTCCTTGGTGTAATCGATTTCTTCCGCCCTTTATTCATAACGCATAACAAAGTTCTTGGCGACAAAGACCGCCCCGGCATCCGCGTCGGGATAATCCGATATCACTTTCTTACAAAATTGCACTATCATTTCAGCTGCCTGTGGTTTTGTAACTTTTCCTTCTTTTGCCATTTTATCATAGCATATTGCAATCATAATATATGGTCGCCACAGTTCATAATCAGGCCAGTCGTTTATGACTTTATTGCAGTATTCAATAGCTTTTCCATAATCTGCTATTGATCCGTAAGAAGCTCCGATTGCATAGCATGCCTGGGGAGCAAAATCTGAGTCTGGCAATTCTTTAACTAATTTTTCCCATATAAAGATTGCCCAGAAGTTTGATTTATTAGCCTGCTCTGTCAAGCCTTCTGTTTGTAATTTATGTGCTTTTTCCGCATAAGGCTCTGCAACATGATACAGTAAATTTGACATTTCCGGATTATTTTTGAAATCCGCAATAAACTTATCAATTGCTGTATTAACAGCCTTAGAATTGTCGGCATCAATTTCCTTATAGATATTCGCTTTGGCAATATTAAGCTTAGCAGAGTAATTTAATTTTTCTGAAGTAGAAATAACCAATGCCTCATCGTGCAGGGTTATAGCTTTTTCGTACTGGCTCATCTTAGCATAGCTATTCGCTATAAGTGATAGCCCCTGGGCATAGCTATATTGGCCGGCATACTCAGCTTTGAACTTAATAAGGTCAGTCTCGGCCTGTGCGTAGTTACCAGCCCTTATCATTTTTATTATATTAATAGCCAGAATTTGCATCCTGGCTTTCGTTAAACATTTATCTTCCGGCAGTTGCTCTATTATCTGTTCATATAGCCAGACAGCTTTATCCGGCTTGCCTTTACCTCTGAGAGCATCAGCTAAGAAGCATAA
>JANQHJ010000142.1 GCA_028282745.1 Sedimentisphaerales bacterium
GGCGGGTCAGTAGCGACTTTAATGTGTGTCGGGAAACCGGCGCCGCCCATACCGACTATGCCGGCATCGTTGACAGCGGTGCAGATCTTTTTAGGATCGTAGCTGTTCTCATCGAAATCCGGGCTTAGCTCGGAGACGATTTCTTTTGGCTGATTATCTTCACCAGCCTCGATAACGATGCCGATACATCTGCCGAGTATGCCGTGCGACTGGAGAGAAATTTCTTTTATCTTGCCATTGATAGGTGAATGGACAGGGGCTGAGACGAATGCCTCTGATTTGCCGATGACCTGACCGGCTGTGACTTCGTCGCCTTTTGCGACGAGCGGCTTGCAGACAGCGCCGATATGCTGGCTGAGCATTACGGTAACAATCTTCGGCTGAGGACCAGCTGCAATCGCGCAATTTTCAGTTAGCTCTTTATAGTCTGGCGGGTGAACGCCGCCGCCGAAACGCACAGTTTTAATCATTTCTAATGACATAGCTCTCTTTGCCTATACTTCCCAAACTTCCTATTAACAACTCCGATGGCCGTTATGACCATCAAAGTTACGATCAAAGCACCCAAAAAAGAGAAAAATATCCGTTGATTTTCGGAGGATACACTCTTTTCGAACATATATTGAAGTACGCCTAAGGATATGATAAATGACAGCAATGGGATAACGAAAGCGCAAAAAACCCTGCCCAGAACGCTCGGTCCATCGTACTGACTCATGCGCCTGTAAACCTCTTTACAGCCGTCCTTGTGTGCGCAATTTTCGCAGTTTTGTAATTCGGACATTTTGCTTTTCACATCCTAAATCGAATCTTATAATAGAATTAGTGGATATTTTCAAATATAATTTTTCATAGGGAGCAGAAAATGAAAACTCTGAAAAAACTACTGATTTTAGTACCTATCCTTTTGATCGTCACCGGCTGTCAGACAAATCCAATCAGCGGTGAGACAGAATTGCAGTTTTTCAGCGACGATCAGGATGTTGAACTTGGTGCACAATACGCTCCTGAGATTGAAAAGCAGCTCGGAGGTAAAATACTCGATCTCGATCTGCAGAATTATATTGATGAAGTGGGGCAAAAAGTTGCTGTAGTCAGTCACAGGCCTGACTTTAATTATTCGTTTGTTGCTCTCGACTCCAACCAGATTAACGCATTTGCATTACCCGGTGGTCACATTTTTATAACAAGAGCAATGTTGAAAAAAATGGAGACCGAGGCCCAGCTTGCTTCGGTACTAGCGCATGAAACAGCACACGTGACTGCCAGGCATGTAACTACGCAGATGAGTAGGCAGATCGGTATAAGTGTTTTATTGCAGGCAGGTGCGGCAGCGGTGGATTCTGGGATCGCTAATCAGGTTGCTAATTTTGGCGCGCAGATAATATCGCTAAGCTTTTCACGAAAGCAGGAAAGACAGGCTGATTTAGGCGGGCTTAGTTACATGGTAGCAGCTGGTTATGACCCTAAGGGGATGGTCGAGACAATGCAGATGCTCGAATCACTAAGTGATTCGAGGCCTGTTGAATTTTTCTCTACGCACCCGTCACCTGAGAATCGAGTAGAGTATATCAAAGATGATATTTACATGAACAACTACGACAAGCCGGGTATGAAAGTCGGCGCTGACGAGTACAGGATAAACGTCCTGGCCAGGCTCAAATAGTAATTGAAGGGACTCCGGTAATAAAAAAGCCTCGCTTTTTAAGACGAGGCTTTTTTTTTTGTTTGTATTATTAGCTTATGCTTTTTTGGCCTGTAAAGCGTTAAGCTTTTTAGCGAGACGGCTTTTCTTGCGAGCTGCTGTCTTTTTGTGCATTGTGCTGGTAGATGAAACCTGATCCAGCTTCTTAGTGACCGCGCGGAACTCATCCTGAGCCTTAGCTGCGTCACCTTCAGTTAATGCCGCCTCGAATTTTTTAATCTGTGTTTTTACCTGGCTCTTACGAGCGCGGTTAATTGTATTAGCCTTAGCATTCTGCCTAACTCTTTTCTTCGCTGATAACGAATGTGCCACTTGTTTCTCCTGATTATTACTCTAACTTTTAACTATTCATTTTCTTTCTCAGTTCGTCAACACGCTTGCTGACATCCCTGTAACCGAAATCAACTTGAGCTATTTTTCTGAAAATGTCAATTGCTTTTTCATTTTCGCCCTGCAGCTCAAAACAGAGCCCCAAATTATACTGTAAATCCTTTGCAATTGCATCATCTTTTATTTCATGAATTTCGATTGCGCGCTGAAAAATTTCCGCGGCGTCCTGAGTCCAGCCTTTTTTGAAGAAACACTGGCCAATCCTTGCCATTGAAGCGATCTTTCGCCTCGGGTCCCGCTGGGCATCCTGGAACAGGGGGATGGCCTCGTCATATTGGGCATTGCCGATAAGACGCATGCCGTATTCATATTTTGCCCGCAGGTCGGTGGGATATTGGGCTACCATGTCCTGCCAATGGGTCAATTCGGCCTGTTTTAGCTGATTTTTAAGCTGATTAGCGGCAGCGGCGGCTTTGGGATCGGCCGCTATGTGGCGCAATTGACGCTTGAGTTGGGTTATTTTGACCTCATCAGAGCGTTTTTTGAAGCTGAAATCCTTGTGTTTTGTGTAATAATCTTCAAGAAGCTTGATAGCCTCTGCCTCGTTTTCGTCTGTTTCAGTCTGTGCAAGTTTATTTGCCAGCTCAAGTACGTTTTTGGCTGAATCAGGGTCCTGGGCGAGCTGCTTGCGGGCATCATCTATCATGCTGTCGCGATAATAGTCACTTCGGACAACACCTTCACTGGCTTGTATCTTCTGCTGGCCCTTGGCGTCTTTGATGGATTGTGTGAAATCACCTTCCTGGTCATATTTACCCTTGGCCATAGTCATTTCAGCTGATAGGCGTTTGAATTCGTCGTCCAGAGTAGCATCCTGCGGTTTTAATTGAGAGGCTTTTTTACATGCGATTATCGCCCGGTCGTACTGGCCGATGGTCGAATATGCATCCTTTAGAAGTATGAAATCAGCCGCTGAAGGGCGATCCGAAGCGTTAGCGGCCTGTAAAAGTAGATCAGCCATCCACTTGGCTGTACGAACGTACCCGCCTTTATAAGCGCCTTTTAGCATTGCCTGGGCAAACGGTATATGATCAGGGGCTTTGGCGAGCAGGTATTCGGCGTTTAGCATCTGCTGGAGCGGGGTTTTGCCGCCCATGTGCTTCATTTTTTCCACCATTGAAGGCTTTTTGCCCTTTTTGGCAGCCCGTTTTAGAGCCATTTCACGAAGCGGCATGTGGCCGTATGTCACATCGTCAGGATTGACCTCAAGGCCTTCGAGAAACATCTCGATTGCGTAATCGTAATTACCCTGCTGAGCTACCTCTTTTGCCCGGGCAAAAAAGGATAGAGCCTTTCTTTCATGATTATTATTTGCCGACTCCGCCATATGCTAAGCCTTTGACCCCTATGAACATAAAGTAATTATATCATACTATCGGCTATCTAAAATAAGTCAATAATTAAATATTTAGGGCAATATAGGACCTTTGCGTCGTTTGTGCTGATTTCGGCTTGATTTTGGGGCATTTTTTGATTATGCTGACTCTAATAGATGTTAATTGCGGGAATCTACTTTCGGAGGCCGGTTTTATGCAGAATTCAGATCGATCATCGCATAGTAAACATATGCAAATTGTCATTGCAAGGCCTTTAGGCCGCGGCAATCTTAACCCTTCGATGAAGATATTATTTTTCGCACTGGTCATACTAAATATTCTTACAGCTCTATCACTCGCCAAGTATTCCGGCGGTACCGGCGATCCTAATACTCCATACCTGATAGCTACTCCAAATGACCTGAATTCTATCGGCCTGGATTCTAACGACTGGGACAAACATTTCCTCATGACCGCCGATATTGATATGTCTAATATTACAGGTGACCAATATAATATTATTGGAGATTACCCGAATTTTACCGGTGTCTTTGATGGGAACAATCATTCTATAGTCGATTTTACATCTGGAATTTCTTCGTCCGGTGGATCATTAATCAGGATTGTAGATAATAATTCAGCTATCGTTAAAAATGTAATAATGGTTAATGCCGAAGTAAACGAACCTGGAGATAGTTATGTCGCTTGTCTTGTAGGTTGGTTGAAAGCAGGTCAAATTTCAAACTGTCATGTCATAAACGGTAAGATCAATGCGGAAAATTTTTCAGGACTGCTAGTTGGTATAAATGAATCACAGATCATCAATTGCAGTTCTACAGGCATCGTTTCAGGAATGGATCATCTGGGCGGCTTGGTTGGTGAAAACAAGACGAATGGTTCTGTCATCAACTGTTATTCCGACGTAAATGTGACTGGGCTGCGTGAAAGTATTGGAGGCCTAGCCGGACGGAATAAAGGTTATATCCAAAATTGCCTTTCATCAGGAGGTACAATTCAAACTCTAATAAGCAAATATGCAGGTGGGCTTGTCGGATACAATACTAGTGGGCAAATATTTTCATGTTTTGCTGATAATGAAGTTTTGGGTTCCAGCAGTATTGGTGGTCTGGTTGGCGGTAATGACTTTGGTTCCACTATACGAAATTGTTATTCTTTGAGTTCTGTAAAAGCAAATGACAAAGTAGGTGGGCTTGCAGGAGGCAACTTGGGTGACATTGTAAATTGTTATGCAGTTGGGGTAGTAGATGGCAATGTTTCAACAGGCGCATTTATTGGTTATGATAGCACAACAAATCTCGCAAAATGTTTCTGGAATCGTGAAGTCAATCCTGATATAAATGGCATTGGAAATACGAGCGATCCAAACGTTATTGGCTTGCTGACTGAACTGATGAAACAGGAGAGTACCTTCGTCGATGCAGGGTGGGATTTCAATACGCCTGTCTGGAAGATGTGCGATATCCCTGATTATCCGAAGCTCGCATGGCAGAAGGACCTTAGATGTATGATCTGTTATGTTGATGCTAATGCTGATGGCACTAATGATGGATCATCCTGGCCGGATGCTTATAACTTTTTGCAGGATGGTTTAGACAATGCAAGGGCCGATTCGAATATTGGGCACGTTTATGTGGCTCAGGGCACATATACCCCCGACACTAATACCGTCGAGCCGAGCGGCACCGGTGATAGAAAAGCCTCCTTTGCACTTATAAATAACGTCGGCCTATACGGCGGCTTCCCGACAGGCGGTTCTGATTTCAACAACCGTAATATAGAACTGTACGAAACCATCCTCTCCGGCGACTTACTCGGTAACGATACTGAAGACATAGGGTTAGATATATTATTCGATGATCCAAACAGGGCCGAAAATTCCTATCACGTTTTCTACCACCCCAATGATCTTAACTTAAACTCCTCAGCTATCCTTGACGGCTTTACTATAAATGGAGGGCACGCAAACTATTATTCTATGTTACAAATTCCATATAATTCTGGCGGTGGGATGTATAACCAATACTGTAGCCCTACAGTTAATAATTGCAGCTTTAATTATAATTCATCGAGTTATGGTGGAGGATTGTATAACGAAAAAAGTGACCAGATGTTATTGGTCAATTGTAACTTTAACAAGAATATATCTGGTAGCGGTGGCGCAATTTATAATACTGACTGTAATGCAACTTTAATGGATTCTACCTTTGCAAATAATTTAGCAACATATGGAGCGGCTTGCTACAACAAATCAGGTGGCAACCTTGTGATAACCAACTGTACCTTCAAAGATAATTTAGCCGATCATGGATATGGTGGAGCTATTTACAGTGGCAAATATACTATAAAGATCAGTGACTGCAATTTCTTAGATAATTCAGCCCGTTATGGTGGTGGTGTTTACAATGTAAATACTGATTTTCATATAACAAACTGTGCTTTTAAAAACAACCATGCACCATATGGCGGAAGTATGTGTAACCGTTATGAATCACCAAGTATAATTAATTGTAAATTTATTTGTAATACTGCATATCGAGGTGGAGGAATTTTCAATATATATACTGATCCAAATATAACAAACTGCATATTTGGTGGTAACTCTGCTGGGTATGGAGGAGGGATTTATAACTTATATAGCAACTCGAATATGAATAACTGTACCTTCAGCAGCAATTTAGCAGATACTTATGGAGGTGGGATATATAGTAGTATGAGCCAATTTAAATTAATTAACTGCATCTTATGGAATAATTCAGCAACAAGTGATGGCAACCAAATATACGAATATAATAATAATTTGGTAGTTGCTAATTATTCGAATATTCAGGGTGGTTGGCCTGGGATTGGTAATATAAATATCGATCCGTTGTTCGTTGATTTGGATGCGAATGATTTTCATCTAAAAAGTTCAGGCTGGCGGTATGATAAGGACAGCCAGTTCTGGACTTGGGATAGTGTGACCAGCAGGTGCATTGATGCCGGCTCGCCCGGTTCGCCGTTAGGTGATGAGCCGATGAATCTTGTTCCTGACGATCCGTGTAATACATGGGGGAAAAACCTTAGAATAAATATGGGGGCCTACGGCGGAACCACTGAGGCTTCGATGGCTCCACACGGCTGGGCATTGTTGTGCGATGTCGATAATAACGGCAAGGTTAATCTGACTGATTTTGCTTATATGTGCATGGCATTTACCGAAGAGGATGAACCATTCGCTGATTTCAACAGAGACGTTGTGATGGATATGCTCGACGCGGCGTTATTAACTGAGGATTGGCTAAAGACCACGTCTTGGCACTAAATCGCGATACGCAGCCCCCTGAATGCGGTACGAATAAAAGGCTTGACAAATGCAGTGAGGTTCAGTATTTAAGCTGGCTTTGACTTGGCATTTATGCTATATTCCTTCTTCTAACTATTTTGAAAATCGGCAATTTAAGGCTGATTTCGTAGTTTTAGCGGGAAAATCAGTTTTGGCTGGTGTGGCTTGGAAATAAGTAAAATGAAGTAAATACGAGGTAAAAATGGTACCAAAGAAGAAAATGAGTAAGACCAGAACCCGGACCAGACGCAGTCATCATGCGCTTAGGCCGGTGAATTATTCAGTGTGTCCGAAATGTGACCATGCCAAGCTTCCGCATGCAGCGTGCGGGAACTGCGGATTTGTCAATTCAAGCATAACATTAAAGATTGCCAGCGACACGGAGTAGTCGAATAATGAGGATAGCTATCGACGCCATGGGAGGCGACAATGCTCCGGACGAGATCATCGCCGGCGCGATTGAATCGATAGATGCTCTTGGCGAGGAAGACGAGATCATTCTTGTCGGCCCGCAGGATGTAATCGAATCGAAGTTGCCTCGCAAGAGGCCATCACAGATCAAGATCGTTGACGCACCTGATATTATCGGGATGGACGAGTCTCCGATCGAGTCTTTACGTAAAAAGCCCAAAAGCTCTATTGGTGTATTAGCCAAGTTAGCTAAGCATGACCGTGCAGATGCTGTTATCAGCGCAGGTAATACCGGAGCGTGTGTTGCGGCATTTCAGATGCGGATGCGAAATCTGCCGGGCGTAAATCGGCCTGGCATCGCGGTGGTATTCCCGACTTTTTCAGGGCCGGTGACGATATGTGATGTCGGTGCGAATATCGCATGCAAACCGATCAACCTTTATCAATATGCCGTGATGGCTAAGATGTATTCCGAGAACCTGCTCGGAGTAGAAAACGCGCGGGTCGGGATAATGAGTATCGGTGAAGAGGAGGCAAAGGGTAACGAAATAGTTAAAAAGGCCCGGGATCTGATTCGCAGTGATCCCAATATTAATTTTGTCGGCAATATCGAAGGTCGCGATATATTTAAGGGGGTCTGTGATGTGGCGATATGCGACGGCTTTGTCGGCAATGTAATCCTGAAGCTGACCGAAGGGCTGGTCGAGGGATTGTTCAAGGCGATCAAGCATGAGCTGTTGCAGGAGAAGCTACGGCTGGCTATGAAGTTCAAGCCGGTAATGATGCGCATTTATCAGAAGTACGATTATAACGAGTACGGCGGGGCGCCGCTTCTGGGCGTGAACGGGACGAGCGTTATATGTCATGGCTCGAGTAATGCCCGGACGATACGTAATACTATTATCAAGATAAAAGAATATCATCGTAATCATATCAACGAGCAAATTATCGAGTATCTATCAAAGACTTCAATAAGGACGGCTGATGAACAGGGAAGTTGACGGGCGGCATACAGCATATAGAGCAGTTATAGCGGGAACAGGTTCTTACGCACCGGCAAAGCTGCTGACAAACGACGACCTTTCCAAAATGGTCGAAACTTCGGATGAATGGATAACAACGAGAACCGGTATCAAGCAGCGTCATATTACTAATGATGACGAGACCACAGCTACATTAGCTATCGAAGCGGCGAAGATCGCGCTCGATGATGCGGGGATACAGGGCAAAGATATTGATATGATAATCCTGGCGACGATAACGCCGGAAATGGTATTTCCATCAACGGCCAGTTTCGTTCAGAAAGAACTAAAAGCCAAGCACGCATGGGTGTTCGACCTGGCGGCGGCTTGCAGCGGATTCATATATGGGATGGCCGTAGCGCAGCAGTTCATAGAGTCCGGCAGGTATAAAAACTGTCTGCTTATCGGAGCGGAGACGCTTTCCAAAATTACGAACTACAAAGACAGGACAAGTTGTATCCTTTTCGGTGATGGCGCGGGAGCCGTAGTATTAAAACGTACCGAGGATGGTGAAAGGGGAGTTATATATAGCACGATGCGGGCTGACGGTAACAGCTGGGAGGCATTGAACTGTCAGGCTTATGGATCGAAGTATCCTGCATGGAAGGAGTTGGATGATCCGAGTAAAATTTATATGGAGATCCACGGCAGGGAGGTTTATCAGCAGGCAGTGCGTAAGATAGTTACGACTATTACCATGTGTCTTAAGAAGTGCGGGCTGACGCTCGACGACGTTAAGATGGTGGTATCACACCAGATGAATGCACGCATTATCGAGTCGGCGGCGAAAAGGCTGAAGCTGCCGGGCGATAAGATATTTGTCAACATCCACGAATACGGCAACACATCAGCTGCATCGGTGCCGATCGCTTTCGATGACTGCCGCAAGCAGGGTAAAATCAAAAAAGGCGATATTGTTATCCTTGTCGCCTTTGGAGCAGGGCTTACCTGGGGTGCGAATGTGATCCAGCTTTAATTAGAAGCCATCCCAAAACCTCGATCTTTTCGCTCAATTTCGTAACGAACCAAGTTTTGGGAGGGCTTCTAGTTATTTGTGTATTGCACGTAGTTAGGTTGCAAGCAGTTATTTTCTTCGTCGTAAAAACAATCCGCCAAGTGCCAGAAGAGCAAGAGTTGCCGGTTCGGGGATAGCCTCGACTGTTACCCAGTCAACTTTGCCATACTTAACCTTTAGCAATAAGAATTTTAAAAATATTTGGATAGCCCCGTAAACAGCCCTTAATCGACTCAAAAATAGGGCTAAAATGGAAAAATATAAATATACCTGTTTTGAGTAAGTGATTTTGTTTTTCGCAACAAAATGTTGACAGTTGTTAGTGTTAAGATGACAATCTTTCAATGATTTAATTTCGATTGGATTGTTATGACAACAGTTGAATATGACATTGTAATAATTGGCGGTGGTATCATCGGGCTTTCGACAGCCTACAAATTAGCATTGAAGTATCCGCAGTTGAGATTGGCAGTACTGGAAAAAGAAGAATCCGTAGCGAAGCATCAGACCGGACACAATTCAGGGGTGATACATTCCGGGCTTTATTATAAGCCCGGTTCGGTCAAGGCGGTGACATGTAAAAAAGGGCGGGAGCAGCTAGTGCAATTTGCTCAAGCCAATAATATCAAGCACGAAATATGCGGGAAAATTATCGTTGCGACCGATGAGAAGGAATTACCGCATCTCGAGTTGGTGTATAAAAACGGTATCACAAATGGTATCAAAGGGATCGAGCGAATAGATGCTGCTGGGATAAAGAAAATCGAGCCGATGTTTACAGGGATTGCAGGTTTGTATGTTCCGTGTACCGGCGTCATCGATTATGTAAAAGTGGCAGAAAAATTAGCTGAGCTTATCGAGGAAAGCGGTGACAATAAGGTATTAACCGGTCATAAAGTTATCGCGTTTCAGGGCCAGGGAATAATGACCAGCAGGAGACTTATAAAATCTCAATACGTAATTAACTGCGCGGGTTTGCAGTGTGATCGGATCGCTAAGATGGCGGGACTGAGAAGTGATATAAAAATCGTACCGTTTCGAGGCGATTATCTGCAGTTAACGAAGCAGGCAGAGAATAAAGTTAAGAAGCTGATATACCCTGTGCCTGATCCGGCGTTTCCATTTCTGGGGGTGCATTTTACACGGACGATAGACGGTGATGTCGAGTGCGGGCCGAACGCGGTTTTCTCTATGGCGCGCGAAGGATACTCGAAAATCGCATTTGATCTTAGAGATAGTTTTGAGGCTTTGATTTATTTGGGGACATGGAAACTATTTCTCAGGCATATGATGTTCGGCCTTGGCGAATACAGCAGGACGTTCTCCAAAAGGTTGATGCTTAGACAACTTAAAAGATTGATGCCGTCACTGGGATCATCAGAATTAAAGCCTGCCAAATGCGGTATAAGGGCGCAAGCTCTCGATGGCAAGGGTAATATGGTGGATGATTTCCGTGTCGAGGCTAAAGATAATATGATCCATGTGCTCAACGCACCATCGCCTGCTGCTACAGCCGGATTAGCTATTGGCGATGAAATCGTTGAAAGGGCAAAGACATACTTTCAACTTGGAGCGTGAAGCTGTATATTAGTCAGCGATGAAGGATCATACGCAAAATTTATTCGGGCCTGAGGATGAATTACCGCAGATCGGACACAGGATACAAATCGCGTTCGAGAGCGGAGCTGATACGGAATTTACATACCTTGTCAGGGATGAGCTTTGGCCTGTACAGCTGGGCCGGCGAGTAGAGGCGCCTTTCGGCAGGAGGAACAAATTACAAGTCGGTTTTTGTGTTGCGGCCGATGTGGATCAGCCGGGGGATATTAAATTAAAAGCGATTACGAAGGTTGTTGATGAAGAGCCGTTATTAAACGCGGAATTGATGAGCCTGGCTCGGTGGATAAGTACATATTATGTATGTCCGCTTGGGCAGGTGCTCGCGGCGATGGTACCGGCGGCTGTAAAGAAAGGAACGGGCGTTCGTAAAGAAAAGCTTGTCTATATGGCTGAGTTTGATAGCGAAGTCATTTCAAGAATTCGTGGAAAAAAGCAAAAGTCGATAATCGAGTATCTGCAAAACAAAGAAGCGAATAATGGAGATAGTGCGGTCTTGCGTGATGAGATGCTGGAAGATGTTGGGTGTACAGCGGCACCACTAAAAGCACTTGGGCGAGAAGGAATTATTAAGCTTGTCGAAAGGCAGAGCTATCCGAAACTGCCTGCAATCCCGGAGGCGATGAGGCTGGTTAGTGAGGATGTTATTCTGAATGAGGATCAGCAGAGGGCATATAAATATTTTAAAAAACAGATCGATTTTGAAAAGTTTGCGGTTAGTCTTTTGTATGGTGTCACCGATAGCGGCAAGACGGAGCTTTATATCCGAGCTATTGAAGATGTGATAGCTAAGGGTAAAAGCGCAATCGTTTTGCTGCCGGAGATAGCGTTGACGGCTCAGACGGTTCAGCGGTTTAGCGATAGGTTCAAGCGGATAGCTGTGATGCATTCCGGCCTGACCGGGGCGCAGCGCAACGCACAATGGCAGAGTGTTAAAGCAGGCGAGGCTGATGTAATAATCGGGGCTCGTTCGGCGATATTCGCGCCGGTAGAGAATCTTGGACTGGTCGTTGTCGATGAGGAGCATGAGGCGAGCTATAAACAGGATACGGTCCCGCGGTATCACGGCAGGGATGTAGCAATAAAGAGGTGTCAGTTAGCGGGGGGGATATGTATTTTAGGAAGTGCTACGCCTTGTCTGGAAAGTTTATCTAATTGTAAGGGGAGAGAGCATTTCGATCTTGTAAAATTGCCCAGGCGAGTTAAGGATCTGCCGCTTCCGGAGATGAGATTAGTTGACCTTCGGGAGGTGCATAGGGACTCGGGAACTGTTGAGCTTGTAACCGAGCCGTTGCTGGAGCATTTAAAGCAAGCAATAGCTAATGGTGAGCAGGCGATACTGCTTTTGAATCGGCGGGGATATAGTAATTTTGTATTCTGTCCATCATGTAAGCACATGCTGCACTGTCGTAATTGTGATGTGACGTTGACGTTTCATAAAGCAAAAATGAAAGCAGCGTCGGTAGCTAAAGCTAATCGCAAGCTGATGGATTACGGGTATGCTTTGTGCCATTATTGCGGGGCCCAGACACTTGTACTAGAGAAATGCCAACTTTGCGGAAAGGGCATGGCGATGATAGGATTCGGGGCTCAACGTTTGCAGGAGGAATTAAAAAATAAATTGCCTGGTGCTCGTATCAAGCGTGTGGATTCGGATTCGATGGCACATAGCGACTATTATCACATGCTGAAAGACTTCAGTCTTGGCAAGATTGATGTTTTGGCCGGTACGCAGATGCTGGCAAAAGGGCTGCATTTCCCTAATGTCACTGTAGTTGGAATCATATCAGCGGAGAGCAGTTTGTACCTGCCGGACTTTAGAGCGAACGAACGGACGTTCCAGCTAATATCTCAGGTAGCTGGGCGGACAGGCAGAGGAGATAAAAAAGGTACAGTTTACGTGCAGACATTTTTGCCGGATCAGCCAGCCATACTGTACGCTATGAAAAATGATTTCGAAGGATTCGTGGCTGAAGAACTCAAGCATCGCCGTCAGTGTAATCTGCCGCCTTGCTGGCGGATGGCTAATATTACGATACGGCATACTGAATTCGAAAAACTAAAGCAGGCTTGCGTTAATATGCGGCAGCGGATCGACGACATTATAAGGATGTTCGATCTGCAAATGACTGTCCGTGGGCCGGTGCCGGCTATCATTAATAGAATTCAACGTTACCATCGTATGCAGATGGTTGTTCAGGCGCCGGAGGCTGGGATAATTCAACAGTTATTCGCAGAGCTGCGATTGCAAAAACCCGTCAAACCAGCTGTACAGGTTGCTATAGATATCGATCCGGTGAATTTATTGTAGCTTGCAATAGCAGTAGAAATACAGTAAACTTCTAAGCTGAAAATCCGGGGAGTGGCTCAGTTTGGCTAGAGCGCTGCGTTCGGGACGCAGAGGTCGGAGGTTCAAATCCTCTCTCCCCGATTTGACCTACAGGGTTTGAACCCTGTAGGTCAAATAGAGCTGTAGAGTGTAGAAAGGTGAAAATAGAGCAAGATGAAATCTCTACACTGATAATCTTGAACGCCAAATAGAGATATTTCCCAATAATCGTTATAGTTAATTTGCTTGATAGATGCCCGTATAGCTGTATAATCATCGGGCTATGACTAAGTTAAGTGTCAATCTCAATAAAATTGCTCTGCTGAGGAACCAGCGTAATATCAATCTGCCGAGCGTGGTGGAAGCTGCTAAGGCTGTAATATCCGCTGGAGCTAACGGCATTACCGTCCATCCTCGCCCGGATGAAAGGCATGTCAGGTATTCGGATGTCTATGAGCTCAAAGAAATAACTGGTATGTTTGGCGGTATCGAGTTCAATATCGAGGGCAATCCTTTTACGGGCAGGTATATGGATCTGCTCAAAGACATTCGGCCTGACCAGGCGACACTGGTGCCGGACGATCCGAATCAGAATACGAGCGACCACGGCTGGGATATCGGGGCTAATTTCGAGAAGTTAAAGCCCGTTATAGAAGAGTTGAAAATGCTCGATATTCGTGTTAGTGTTTTCATGGATGCCGGGCCGGGTATTGAACGGGCAGCGAATGTTCTGGCGGATAGGGTGGAATTATATACCGAGCCTTACGCAACAGCGTTTCGGGAGAATGACTCGCTTGATGAGAGTCTAAAAAGATATGTCCAGGCGGCGGCTGATGCTCAGGACGCCGGGCTTGGTGTAAATGCAGGCCATGATCTGAATCTTGATAATCTTGGGCTGTTTATAAAATCGGTTGAGGAAATAAAGGAAGTTTCTATCGGTCATGCCTTAGTGGCAGAGGCCCTTTATTTGGGTCTTAATGAGACGGTAATTGAATATTTGGAAATTTTAAAAACTCATAGTCAGGATTGACGGGAGAAGAAAATGTTTAATGGTGCGATGACAGCATTGGTGACGCCTTTCCGGGATGGCGAGGTTGATTATAAAACGCTCGAAGAGCTGATCGAATTTCAGCTTGAAAACGGCATAGATGCACTGGTGCCTATGGGTACTACCGGTGAGTCACCGACTTTGAGCCATCCAGAGCATAAGCAGGTAATCGAGCGTGCAATGAAGATTGTTTCCGGCGCTGTCCCGGTTATAGTTGGAGCTGGTTCGAATAGTACCGCAGAAGCGATTGAACTTACGGCTTATAGTAAAAAATGCGGCGCGGACGCAACACTTCAAGTTTGCCCATACTATAACAAGCCGACGCAGGAAGGTTTTTATGAACATTTCAAAGCGATAGCTGAAGAGGTCGATCTTCCTATGGTGCTTTATAATATCCCAGGCCGATGCGGCGGTACCGGTATGACAGCGGCTACTGTCGCCAGATTGTCAGAGCTTGATAATGTTGTTGCTATCAAAGAGGCAACCGGCAAACTCGATATGGCAAGTGAGATAGTGACAAGCTGTGATATAACTGTTATCAGCGGTGACGATTCACTGACACTGCCAATCTGTTCGGTAGGGGGCAAAGGCGTTATAAGCGTTGTAGCTAACATCGTTCCGGCAGATGTAAAAGCTATGACCGACCTTATCCTGGAAGGTGATTTCGTATCAGCTTTGAAATGGCACAAGAAACTTTTTGAGTTGTCTAAAAATCTTTTGGGGCTTTCTACAAACCCTATCCCGATCAAAGCTGCGATGGCAATGCTGGGTATGGCTTCGGAAGAGATGAGATTGCCAATGACGCCACTGGACGAAGATAACAAGGCTGCTTTACAAAAAACACTCAACGCTTACGGCTTATTAAAGTAGCAAATTATTTTTTTTATATTTTCCCGTTGAGTAATTGTTGCAGTTTTTCGAGTTGTCCGGTCTTCATGTGATAACTGTGTTCGCGGTCGGGATATGTCCCCCGGGTAACTTCATCGGAGAAGTTCTGAAAAGCCTCTATAGTATTTTTGCTGATTTTGGCAAAGGATTTTGCGAACTTTGGCTTCGGCCCATCCAGCAAACCAAGGATGTCAGGAGCGACTAAAACCTGGCCGTCACAGCCGGGGCCTGAACCACAGCTTATAACAGGTACAGAAGTATTCTTTGAGATAATTTCCGCAACTTCAGCAGCAACACCTTCGAGAAGCAGGGAAATTGCCCCGGCATCGACGACCTGCCTGGCAAGATCGATCAATTCGGCAGCCATTTCAGCTGTTGTGCCTTCGGCTTTAAGTTTGCCTATTTTACCAATGTGCTGCGGCCTCATACCAATATGTCCCATGACTGCCATACCGGCGTCACTGACCGCCTTTATTACGTTGAGATGGGCACTATTTACTTCTATCTTAACCATATTAGCGCCGGATTCGATAACGAAACGTCCGGCGTTTTTAACGGCGTCAGATATGCTTGTTTGGTAAGATAGGAAAGGCATATCGGCAATTAGAAATATATTTGGTGCTCCGCGACGGACAGCTGCTGTGATAATTACCATATAGTCCATTGTTGCTGGTAATGTAGAATCGTGACCGAGTACCAACTGGGCTGCTGAGTCACCGACGAGGGCCATAGGGATGTTAGTCTGGACAAGGAGCTTGGCAGTTATGTAGTCGTAACAACTGACAACAGGCAATTTTTTACCTTCGGCCTTGGCTTGTATTATATCTGAAAATGTTATTTTATCGTTCATAATTGTTTACTCTGTATTAAAATACATAAAAATAACAGCAAAATAGTGAAAAACTTACAAGAACATTTATTTTATATTAACCGTATGAAACATATATAGCGTTTAAAAAAAACGAGTTTTTTGAAAATTTTCAGGAAATAGCCTTCATTTTTGACATTATACTATTGACTGGCAGTTTGCCAAGTGTTCTTTAGGATAGAGATATTTAGATTTTATTAAAGAAATAATCGTGTTTGATTCGATTATAATAATAGAGGCAAAAGATACAACTCGGACGATGGAGATAGTCAGCTATTATAGCTCTTATTAGCTTTTCATCACCCTCCTCCGAAGCCAGATTCTGATATTTGGGGTCTGGCTTTTTTTTGCGGCTATAATTGTGGGGGCTTTCTTGATAAGAAGGTAGTGACATAAGAGTGCATAACTAAATCGAATTACTCAATAATACTATTGGTAAGATTAAGAGATGTTCTGAACTATTTTCTAATCTTCGACTTCCGGGCTTGCCATAGCGTACTCAACGATCCTGCTCAAACTTGCCGAGGCAACAGCTATTGTACAATCGGCAGCGCCGTAGTACATATTAACGGTATCAGTTTCTTTTGTAACCGTGATGCCGCTGGGGAAAACAACATCACCGACGTCGCCGACTCTTTCATAGATTTCACTTGGGCCGAATATCCATTCGTCGCTTCTTCGAAGCACTCGCCAAGGTTCTTCCAGATCGAGCAAAGTAAGTCCAAGCCTGTAAACAGCGCCAGCTGTAGTGTTACGGACTCCATGATAAAATACCAGCCAGCCTTCTTCAGTTTCGACAGGTTGACAAGCAAGACCGACACGGTGACAATCCCAATAGCCTGGTCTTGTTCTGATCAATGCCCGGTGGTCGCCCCAGTGTTTGAGATCGGGCGAGAAACTGATCCACATATGAGCTTCGCCCCGGACGATAGGTCTGTGTATCAGAGCAAAGCGTCCCCTGAATCTCCGTGGGAAAAGGCAGGCATCTTTATCTTCCGGCGGCAACAAAGTACCAAGACGTGCGAAAGTTTTGAAGTTCTTGGTAATAGCCAGCGAAACAGTCGGGCCGCCATCGCTGAAAGAAACATATGTTATGCCGTATTGTTTCTGCTCTTCGAGCCAGATGATCCTGGAATCTTCCAGAGCCCATCGCTCTTCTCTACTGTGCGGATCAGCCTGCATTGTAGGCTGTTGGTCGATAGTCCAGTTTGTAAAACCGTCGTCACTGCGAGCGAGGGTTAAGTGTGAAAAGCCCCGCATATCTTCGCATCTGGCCAAAAGAAGCGTCTCTGAGTTCATCTTCACAGCTGCAGGATTCATTACAGAATTAATCGGATAGGGCCAATCCTTGGCGGTCAGAATGGGATTACCTTCATAGCGAGTGAAGAGCTCGTAAGCAGCCTGTTGTCTTTCAAGTTCATTCATTGCCGCACCTCGCAAGAGATTCCTAAAAATATCACCAATACAAAACGTATTATCGGCAGTTAAGGCTAAATACTATAGAATTCTTTGAACGGAATTTAACAAATAGGAATTTAAAATCAAAGATTAAATTCGTCCCGGGCTAATCTTTTATCAGCTGATTTTCATACAGGCTCTGGTAAAGCGAGCATTTGTTGATAAGTTCGTCATGGCTGCCCTGGGCAACTATCTTTCCGTTATCCATTACAACGATGGAGTCGGCACCAATAACAGTGCTGAATCGATGAGCGATTATCAGAGAAGTTCTCTGCTTGGTCAGGTCCTCCAGGGCGGCATGTATCTTGGCCTCGCTGTCGGCGTCGATCTGGCTGGTAGCCTCGTCAAAGATAAGGATTGGCGGGTCTTTTATGATAGCCCTGGCGATAACAATCCTTTGCAATTGCCCGCCGGAAAGCCCGGTGCTGTTTTCGCCTATCATGGTATCGTATCCGTCGGGCATTTTTGATATGAACTCGTGAGCAAAAGCTCTTTTGGCAGCTTCGACGATCTGCTCCCGTGTTGCGTTGCGTCTGCCATAAGCGATGTTAGCGGCTATTGTGTCGTTAAAAGCCAGGACATTTTGTGTTACGAGCGATATTTTATCTCTAAGGCTATTGAGTGTGACATTTTTAATGTCAAGGCCGTCGATAAGAATTTTACCCGAATCCACGTTGTAAAATCTTGGCAGGAGATTAACCAGGGTAGTCTTGCCTGAGCCGTTAGGGCCAACTATAGCAACATTATGGCCGGCCTGGATCTTAATATCAATTCCGTTTAAAATCGGCTTTTTGCTGCACGGGTATGTAAAGATCACATTACGAAATTCAATTTTGTCTCTAACCGCTTCTAATTCGATGGCATCCGGCTCATCGGTCTCTATCGGTTCATCGAGCAGACCGTAGATCCTCTCGCCGGCGGCGTTGGCCTGCTGAATTCTGTTCCATATATCGCTGCTCTTTCTGACGGATTCAGCGGCGCCGCCAAGGAAAAACAAGAATGTTAGAAACTCGGTGGGGTCCAGGCTGCCCTGGGCAACCGAACGTGCACCGACGTAAAGAGCCAAACTGCCCGCGAAAATGCCGAGTATCTCCATAATGGGGCTGGTAGCGGAGTCTATTTTGCTTATTCGCAGCGATTGTTTTAATAGACGGGTATTGATATGATCAAAAGAGCCTTCTTCGTAAGAGCTCTGATTGTAAACTTTAATAACCTTAACAGATCTTAAGGTCTCGGTTAGCTTGCCAAGCATTGAGCTTCTACTTATCAGTGATTTTTTCGTGGCTTTTCGAATCCTTTTACCAAGGCCTCCAATCGCTACTGCTATGGCAGGGGCAGCAAGCATATAAATAAGCGTCAACCTGACATCGAGGAACATTGCGCAACCAATAAGCATTATAGCTTTAATTGGCTCTCGTAGTGTTTTGCCGAGAATGATTTTGACTCCAACCGATATAATGGCCGTATCGCCGCTTAGCCTGCTGACCGCATCGCTCGGCTGCTGCTCGGAAAAATAACTTATGGGCAATTTGATTGCATGAGAAAAAATCCTGCCGCGAAGTTTGGCCATTACGGTTTGAGTTACTTTGGATGCTGTGTATTTTTGTGCGAACAATGCCACACTTCTTCCTACTGTTGCGATTAGCAAAAGGACAATGACAAAAATTATGCCCTTTAACATAGCATTGCTGCCTTGATGGGCCGGAACATAACTCATGAGTTTTTTAACTGTCGCAAAGTACCAGGGATGTTTACCCGTATTGATTGTGACTGAATTGAGGACAGACTCATCTTTTTGATGCCTTCTGTATTGAAGTGTGACATCATTAGCTTCAGGGGCCCAGGCCAAGGTAGATATAAGTTGTTGTGAAGCTGTTACTGATTCCAAGGCAGCTTCATCTGCGTGCATAGTTATCCGGATAATGTAATCACCTTCTTTTAACCCGGCGAGTTTTCCCTGGCCCTTGTCGTCAAGACTGTTAATTAAAAGAGGGTCTTCCAAAGATATATTGCTATTATCACCTGCTGTATGGGCTAATTCCGGTAATTGGAATTTAATACCATATCGGCTACTGCAGATTTTACGCTCGACATACCCATGAAATCCCTCTTTGCTCATTAGAACTTTAAGCAGCGGAATCACTGTCGCTATATTCAGACAGAAAAAGACACCTATCAGTAAAGAGCAGGTAAAAACTATAATCAATCGATGCCACTGCGGCCAGACATGCTTGAATAATCTGCCGATATATTCCATTTATTTGCGTCCTATGTAGTTACCTATTTTACCGCCATTTAAGCTTACAATACATTTAACGAATCGAAGCACGATAGCAAAGATATGGACGGCGGTCAAGCTTCAAAGAGACTCATTGACCGTAAAGTGAGTTTCTGTTATTTTGAGCGGCCTTTGATGGAGATACCTTTATGGAAATAAAATGCCTTGTTGTCGGCCTATACGAAACCAACTGCTATGTAGTAAGAAAAGACGCAGAATCTTCTCGATGTGTCGTTATAGATACCAGCCTGGAAAGTGATGTAGTTTGCTCATATTTACAGCAGGAAAAATTAGAGCCCAAAGCTGTTATCCTGACCCACGGCCATGCCGACCATATAGGCGGAGTTGCCCAGGTACAAAAACAATTCAACGGCGTGAAATTATATATTCACAAAAATGATGCACGATTACTTAGCGATCCAGCTGCAAATCTTTCCTTTATGACAGGGCAGGAGATAACGGCAGGGCCGGCAGATGTTTTACTCGAAGACTCACAATCATTCGAAGAGGCAGGGATCAAGTTTGAGGTTATTCATACGCCGGGTCACACGATGGGCGGGATATGTTTATACGTTCGCGATGAGAAAGTTTTGTTTTCCGGTGATACGCTTTTCGCCGAGTCCGTAGGCAGAACGGATTTCCCCGGCGGCAATCCAGAGCAGCTTATCGGCAGTATAAAAAGTAATCTTATTATATTGCCTGAAGATACGGCTGTTTATCCGGGGCACTGTAACCGAACAACAATAGGGCATGAAACTAAATTCAATCCGTTTTTGTGTTAGAAGTTATTGAAGTACTCGGGCCTGCCGTCGTCGTTGTCGTAATTCTTCTCGTCTTTGAAGTCGGCTTTGACACAAATCCTCTCGATTCTGTCAGCCTGCTTTGTATTGCTGTCAACAGTGACAATGATGCCATTTAGTCGAACATCATCCGTAGCCACCTCGAACGGATAGGGCATTTGCGTCCTGAAGGATTTAAGAACATTCTCAACTTTTCTACCGAGTATCGAGTCGTGCGGTCCGGTCATTCCTATATCAGTAATATAAGCTGTGCCCTTGGGTAGTATCTTTTCGTCGGCGGTCTCTACATGAGTATGTGTGCCGAAGACACAGCTTACCTTTCCATCAAGATAGTATCCGCCGGCGATTTTTTCACTGGTGGCTTCAGCGTGGAAATCGACGAAAATAATATCGGCTTTATTTTTAAGAGACGGCAACAAGGTATCCATAGCGGCGTACGGGCAATCTGCAGGTTTCATAAAGATACGGCCGATCAGCGTAACAGCGGCTATGGTAGGACCCTTAGCTGTTTGGTATAAAGCTATAGATTTACCCGCGGCATTAACTGATAAATTTGCCGGCCGGACGATATTGTCATTTGCTTCGAGAGTTTTGATGATCTCTCGTTTGCGGTAAACATGATCGCCGAGAGTTATAATGTTAACGCCGTATCGCATTAGCTTGTTATATATCGAAGCTGTAAGGCCGGAACCGCCAGCGGCGTTTTCAGCGTTGGCGATAACACAGTCGATCTCTCTTTCGGCAATGAGGGCCTTGAGCTTTTCGGCGATAATCTTTCTGCCGGGCCGGCCCACAATGTCACCAATACATAAAACATTAAGCTTCATATTAGTATCTCGTATGTAGCAGGTAGTAGGTCGTATTTTAGGATTCGCATAGTAAATCTTTTCATTTGGGCGATAATATCATATTTTTCATCACTTGGAAATTTAGCTGTAACTTGGTATATTTGTTTTACGAACTCAATACCATTCTGCCAGATTTCCAGATCTCTATAATTTTCAATCGGCATTAATGTTCCTTCATACCACCTACTATCTACCTACGATATTCGACCTGCGAGACTATTTGGCGTATTCGATACAGCGTAGTTCTCTAAGCAGTGTAACCTGAATTTCACCGGGATAAGTCATTTCATTTTCGACCTTGCCCGCGATGTCTCGCGCGATCTTCATAGCAGTGTCATCAGCTATTTTGTCGGCATCAACGATAACGCGGATCTCTCTACCTGCCTGGATAGCGTATGAGTTTTCTACACCTTCGAAGCTGCCGGCGATCTCTTCGAGTTTTTCGAGACGTTTGATATATCTTTCAAGCGTTTCCCTTCTGGCGCCCGGCCTTGAGGCACTAATGGCATCAGCGGCGGCTACTAATGGGGTGTAAGGATTGTCGGCTGTAATATCGCCGTGGTGAGCGCCGACCGCGTTAAGTATGACCGACGACTCATTGAAGCGTTTCAGGAAATTTGCACCGATTTCCGGGTGGCCGCCTTCGACCTCATGGTCTATTGCTTTTCCTATATCGTGAAGCAGGCCGGCTCGTCGAGCGATTGAACTGTCAAGGTTCAATTCGTCAGCCATTACCTGTGACAGGAAAGCAACTTCGATGCTGTGACGCAGGACGTTCTGGCCGTAGCTTGTTCTAAATTTTAAAGCTCCGATCAGGCTCAGTACTTTATTCGGTAAGCCGCGGACGTTAGCTTCAACTGCGGCCTCTTTACCGATCTGCAGGACCTTATGATTGACATCCTTTTTAGTCTGGGTAACAAGTTCTTCGATACGCGATGGGTGAATACGGCCATCCTGTATCAATCTTTCCATTGCCAGCCTTGCTACTTCACGCCTGACAGGATTAAAACCGCTTACGATGACCATACCGGGTGTGTCGTCAACGATGACATCGACACCTGTAGCTTTTTCGAAGGCGCGGATATTTCGGCCTTCACGACCAATGACTCGGCCCTTCATGTCGTCATTGGGAATCTCGACCGTCGAGACAGTAGCATCGCAGGTCTGCTCTGCGGCATAACGTTGGATAGCGGTATTAATGACCTCCCGGCTTTTCTCATCGGCAGTATCCTGGGCCTCTTCGACTTTTCGCTGGATAAGAGTGGACATCTCATGCTCACACTCATCTTCGAGACGTTTTAGCAATAGCTCTTTGGCATCATCCTGACTCATCGCCGTGATTTTGAGCAACTGGTTCTTTTGCTGTGCCAGCAATGAGGATAGTTGCTTATCCTTTTCTGCTACGTGTTCAAGCCTGACGTTAATTTTTTCTTCGTGCTTTCTCAGTGCTGTTTCCCGCTGATCAACTGATTCGATCTGCTTTTCAAGTACATCCTCACGCTTGGTCAATCGCTGCTCGGTCTCCCGCAGTTCATCACGAGTGCGATTAGCCTGTGCGGTGAGTTCCTCTTTCTTCTTTATAGCCTCTTCGGCTGCCTCGATCTTAGCGGATTTGATGATGTTTTCAGCTTCTCTTTTAGCACCGTCGATCTGGCGTTCCAGGTCTTCGTGAAATGTTTTATCCTTGGCCCTTGAGTATATCTGAAATCCGATTGCGGCAAGGCCCATACCTAATAAAAAACCGACTATTATGGCTATGCCAGGCGGCATATTGAAGCCTTCAAGTAGAATTGCGTCCATTTTATTACCTTTCCAAATATCTGTGTCTAAAAAGCACAGCTCAATACAGAAAGATGTTGGAATCCTAAGGGCAGGAAAAATTTGACGTGAACGACAAAACAAACAAGCTTATGGGCTAAAAAAGCCTTAAAAATGTGCTAAATCCGCGAAATAGAAGAACAAACAACCATCAAGTTGCCTTTTCCAGAAATAAAAATGCTCATTCCTATATCCACTACCCGCTCTCCTTCGCTGGTTAGCTATTTTTTGCTTAATTTGAATTTTCTCACATTAAACTCACTTTTCACTTAAAAATCGCGAAAAGTGCTGTAACTACCCTTAAAACCGGCCCAAAAACCGGCTGATTCTGCCCCTTAAATCGCTTAGATAAATTGTAATATGTGTCGGGGCAACCCATATCTTTCAGTATAAGCTAACTATGATTCAATAAATTTATAATATTTTAAAATAACATTTCGGTCAAGCTAAAGTTTCGGCCCGACCTGCAAAATTCATAAATCTTGAAAGAAAACTCCCAAAATTCAACTTTTTCCGTATAATACTCTATCGTTCTTATTTGGATACTTATTTAAGGTAAAATGCCTGTGCCAGAGGAATTTACCGATGCTCAGTTAATTCAGCGATTTGCCGAAGGTGACCAACAGGCCTTCCAGGAGCTTGTAAGCCGTTATAAGAACAGTCTATACGCATTTTTGAAGCGATTTTTAAACCGCATGGATCTCGTTGAAGACGTTTTTCAGGAAACTTTCCTGCAGGTTTATACCAGCAGGGAAAGCTTCGATCTTAGCAGACCTTTCAGGCCTTGGTTATTCACGATCGCAGCCAACAAAGCCAAAGATTCTCTTAGAAAACAGCAAAGAAATGCCGCTGTTCCGATAGGAACAATGGCCTCGGAAGAAGAATCATCTTTCAGCGATGTGCTGAACAGCTTAACTGGCGATGAGACAAAGCCTTACGAAAATATTGAGAAGGGCGAACAGGCACAGATGGTTAGGGAGGTTGTAGGGAATATGCCGGAGCAGGGGCGAGAAATTTTAATTTTAGCCTATTTTAACAAATTTTCCTACAAACAAATGGCTGACATCCTGAGTATACCAATCGGAACAGTTAAAAGCCGGTTACACACAGCAGTAGCCCGTTTTGCAAAGGATTACAAAACCGCGATCGGGAGCAGTAAAGAGTAATGACACCATTAAATCGTGAACAATTGGATATTATATTCGATTACTGTTTTGGTGTGGCCAACACCGAACAAACCGAAGAAGTTCAGAAACTCATTTCCGAAAACCCGGAAGCTCTTGATTTCTACAATAAAGTTCAAAATTCCCTTTCTCCACTCGGTGAGTGGGAGGTAGAACCATGCCCGGATGACCTGGTAGAAAGGACTATCCAGCGGGTAGCTTCGGCCCAGCAGGCCAGCCATGTTAAGCTCACAGAACTGCTCCAGGTCGAGCAGGATAAGCAGCAACTGCAAAAAGTCTCCATGTGGGGCGAGATATGGTCCCGTCTGGCTACTGCCGCGGTATTCATAATAGTAGGCAGTATCGTTATTATGATGATGAATTATGGTATCGGAGAGGTTCGGTACCGCAGTCGCAAAGCACAGTGCCAGACCCAGCTCGGTAATATCGGGATGGGGCTGAGCAATTATATCAGCGATCATCAGGGTAAGTTGCCTACAGTAGCGGCGTCGGCGGGTTCACCATGGTGGAAAATCGGTGCCCCGGGCAAGCAGAATGTCTCCAATACAAGGAATATCTGGCTATTGGTTAAAAATGACTATGTAAAGCTTGAAGACTTTATGTGCCCCGGCTCAACAATACGCAGGAATAAAAAGTATGATAGAGCCCCCAACAAAGATAGATATGATTTCCCGAGCCGAAATGCTATCAGGTACAGTTTACAGCTTATGTGCGACAAACCGCAAACAGTGCCCTCATCGCCTAAGCGTATCCTGATTTCAGACATCAATCCGCTTTTCGAAATTCTCCCTCCCTTTAACAAACCCCTTAAAATTATCATCGACAAAGCCCTATTGGAACGCAATAGCAGCAATCACTCGAGAAGAGGACAAAATGTACTCTTTTGTGACGGTACTGTGGAATTCATGGAGACCCGAACAACGGCGGCAGGTGATGATATTTACACACTGATAGAGATGCCTCAGATCAATGGAAATGATGTTCCCAAGCACAAAAATGACATCTTCCTTGCCCCGTAAATTACCTGTCTTCCCATTCTCAAATCCATATCACAAAAATTTATAATACCCACCTGAAATATTTCTGAACCGATTCCGATAACCGAGGTATTTATAGGTAATAGTTATACCGGAGTAAGTGAATTTCCCCTTATTATTGGTGGAAATCTTGGAAAATAGCAAAAATTCCTGATGTTGATATGTATAGTGTTAAAATATTTTAGGTTAGGAAAAGGGAGAAAAGATTGGTAGCTGACTTGAACAAACTGTTCCATTTGTCAAGCTATGTCAACACCCAAATGACAATATCCGCTAAGTTTTCTAAAGAGCGGTTTCCATATAATTTTTCAAATATAAAATCGAAGTATCAAGCTATAACAATCTATTTTGAAAGGACAGCATTATGAAACGGTGGTTATACAGAATCCTGCTTATTTCAATGTTGTTTTGGGCGGTGGGTTGTTACAGTTGCGGTACATGGAACGAGATGTGGGGAAAAGGCCCAGTCGATCCAGCTGTCGAACATAAAACGTTTCTGGACAGCGATTGCAAACCAATGGTGGCCAAGGCGCCCGCGCCAAAGCCAGTTCCAAAACCGCAGCCTGTAGCAAAGCCTAAACCAAAACCAGCGCCAACACCGTCAGGCTGTGGCCCAAGCGGCGTGACGCGAGTGCATCCATGCGAAGATTGCGGAGTTGTGAAGATCGAGAAGCAAATGCCGCAACAGGTAACACTCAACGCGCCATTCAGCTACCATGTCACAGTGACAAATCTGACCGGCGTACTGGTAAACAATGTCGTCGT
>JANQHJ010000135.1 GCA_028282745.1 Sedimentisphaerales bacterium
TTATGTAAGCCCAGTTGTTTATGAGGAAATGCATGAAATGAAACAGGACCGGGCAGCATAATTGGCAAGCCAAGTGTCCGCCATTCGTTGAGCACCTCAATCCTTTGATTTTGTCCACTTCTTCCGTAAATAGGACACTTTTCCTTAATGAAATATGTGTTATGGAAGTCTTTATACATCAATAAAATCATGTGAGTGCCAAATATATAGCACTGAGATATAAAATTTTCTACAAATTACAAAAAAAGCCGAGCCCAGATTAGATGGAACTCGGCTTCGGAGGAGGGTGATGAACAATAATTCATTCTGTTTTTTAAACAGTATCTGCACCTTCAAGCTTCTTGATATATGAACATATCTTCCAAATAGCGCTCTGGCTTTGATGGTCTTCTTTCAATCCTGTAAAGCGGATGCCAGCCCATGTGACATTCCGCTTCAAATCGTGGATAATGCTTTTTATCCTGGCTTTAATCAGGTATGTTTTACATCTTTCCTTATTTTCTGTTTATCAAACGGCATCTCACTAATAGGGACAGTCCGGTCCATTTGAGAACCATTAACAATCCTTGAGGCGATTTTGTGAACCTTCTCCTGCAAAGTTTTGGGGGCGACCACCTTAACCTTATCTCCAAAACTAATAATCCACCATATTATTTCACCTAGGCCATTAACTCTATATTCAGCGATGAGGCTGCCATCTTTTTGGTCTGATAACTGCTGTGTACTATGCCACTTCTTACTCGCGATGTACGGGGCGATATCTTTAGAAAATCGCAATTTTACCAAATAAAGTCTACTCTCCGGCGCTATCAGCCATGCACAACCGAGATATTCAGATAGATTGAAGTCCTCGTCTTCAAGGTAAAGTTTGTCTAAAATTACAACTTCGCTTATTAGGCTTAGTTTGAGACTAATTATCTTTTTACGCATATCCAATCTACCAATTATGTACCATCCTTTGTCTGTGCTGATCAGTTGATAAGGGCAGAAGGCCGATATTGTTTCATTGACATTGGATTCGACAAGATGTACAAGCCTTACATAGTTGTGTTTTATAGTTGCTTTATGTAGCTGTTCAAATATTGTATCAAACTCAGGGGGCCGAGTTTGTTGTGTTGTTATAGCTGATATCTTTTCAGCTTCAAAACAACATGCCTTTCTAATATTTTCCGGAAGACAGCTGAGGACTTTAAGTATCGCATTTTTGGCATGCCCAATGAAAGGAATTTCATGGGTTTCTGCATCTTTCAACAGGAGCATAAGGCTCAAAGCTTCCTGCTTTGTTAAGTTCTGTGGGGCCATAAAGAAATCTTGACCAATGGAATAAGACTTTTTGACTGAATCGAATTCACAGGGGATACCTATCTGACGAAGGTTCTTGATCTCTCTAAATACAGTCCTTCTGCTTATTTTAAGCAGATTTGCAAGACCATCTGCGCTAAAGGTTTTGCCCGTCTGTAATAGGGTAATAAGCTTTATGACCCTGTTTACTCTACCTTGATTCATCCAAGCCCTTTATTAACTTAAGTTCATATAACAACATTTGATACGGGATTCAAACAACACCCATATAATCTCCTATGGTTGTAGCCGTCGAAAGAATGGAAAACGATGACTGTTTTTTTGAGAAAATTTATTATTTTTTACACATTTTTTCGTAACCTGATGTGAAAAGAAAATTATAGAAAAGGCTTGTTTATGGATTCGAGATACATAAATGACCTTTTTCAAATTTACCCTGTGATGAGCATGAGCTCATGTTAGTCGGGTACTATTCGACATTTCAACAAGAAAAGGGGAGAATATAGAATATACCTTACCCCTGTGTCAAAAAAGCCCAAACACCTATACTCAACCAAATGGAAGAACATCTGATTTAAATCCAACCTGTTTATACTGTTCCCCCCCTCCCTTAAATCAACATCTAACTCTTAAGTTGTGAGTACATGGACAGGAAGCTGACATAGGCATCTACATTTATTCTCATAATTCTGCACGTTCAACGATCAATATTTTCACAATCATATTTTCTGTTGATTTGCGCGCAATAAATTTTTTTTTCGAAAACATATCAACATTTATTCATCACATATCGGCATATCAAACAGAACATCAAGAAAGACTATCACTATTGAAGTGTATGACATAACATATCTTGATTTGTTTGTATGTAAAAACAATATGTCCATATTGGGCACGGGACCAGCAATTAAGGCCGATTGGGAAAAGGGGCGATCCTATAAGCTTTTATGCAAAAGGCTTCTCAATCATGGAATGGATGCATTTTGTCACTTTGGGGTACAAATAGTTTTAATAAGGGCAGGGGTTAAGGATGGTTAGGATGAAAAAATACTTAATAGTGGTATTGGTCCTTGGTATGACTCAAATACTAATAGGTCAGGTTTCACTAAATATCTATCATTCCGATGGAGAAACACCATTCGACTGCAATAACGGGGTGATGCTTGGCGAGAGCATCAAGTTTGTCATAAGCTCAGACAGCAATGAATATTGGAGCGGCGGATTGTTTATTTCAGGTCAAGACAGAACATTAGGAACTTTAGTCGGAAGAGATTTGGATCCCAATACAAGAGACTGGACTGGATCACATTTCCAAGCTGCGGGTAATTCAGCCAAAGTAACCGAATGGAAAGATTCTGCTATATTCGGCTTTGACTTTTATACTTTTTATCCCAAAGATCCCAATAGCGATCCTAACAGTACGGCAACCGGTGATTGGTTTGTCATCGACTACTATGCCGACAATATAGGTGACTGTAATATCGGTTTCTATCTTTATGATCATAATGCCAACTGGCATGAGCCAAACTATGTGATCACAGTCCATAATGTCCCGACCCGAAACTTCAACACTGATGAACAGGTAGATTTATTAGATTACTCGGTGCTTGCTTCATTTTGGATGGCGACAAGCTGTAGTGGGCCTAACTGGTGTGGTGGCACCGACCTGAACTTCGACGGTTACGTAGATAGTTATGATTTAGGTTTGTTTGCGGAATATTGGTGTTGGGGAACATCAACACCTAGTGTCGCCGAAGTTGGCCAAATGATGGGAGGCGAAGGTAGTGAAATGCAAATGATGATGATGCAAACTCAATCGGCTGTATCAGCATCAACTTCGCCAACACAGGCTAAATCAGACAAAATAATTGGATGGCTTGAAAACTTATGGGTTGAGGATGAAGAAGTTAGAGCAACCATTAGTGAAGAAGAATGGAATGGGTTTATTGAATCTGTCAAATATCTTGCGGAGTATTAACAAGTGCTATTTGACAAAGCATACCAAGTTATAGTTTAGGATAGTAGGATATATTGCAAGAAAGGTGCTATTATGAAAATGAACAAAGTTTCCGTTATAGTCAGTTTTTTATTATTTATCATTTCAGGAAGTGCTTATGCAGATAGGCAACTGTCAAGAAATGAAACTCTTCAGCTATTTCAGGCCCTTACCGCCCAACCGAGAGAAACCTGGATCACAGCAGGGACCATTGACGCAATACATCAGCGATATATAGCTTCGGATGGATATTTTACTGAGTCGAATGTTGTAGTAAAGTTCGATGGTGACAGATTCTGGTGGGGAATTAACACAGTACCAAAGCAGGGACAGGTAAATACTCGACAGGAGTTGCTTAACCGGAAAGTGGCCAAAAACACAAATGCAAAACGTATATTTGTCTGGGATGGTGAAAAATTCACGAGGTATTTCAAATCGGATAAACATGCAACCGTAACCGAAAACCCAAGTAATCCGGCACTTGTCCGGGGGCCCCTAACAGCCGGTGTAATTCCGTGGGGCCATGGTATCTACACTTATCAGGAGCTTTCAAATATCGAATCCGTTGCCGAAGAAATAGACTTAGGTAACGGAGAAAAAAAGATCAGGCTTGTATTGAAAAAGTCCAATATTTATGAAATCGAATTCGTATTAGATCCTTCAAAAGATAATGCGGTGTTATCGTGGAAGTTAAAATACACAGGATTACCGATCATAGTACAGAGCTATGGAAACTATCAGTTATTTACCAACAAATGGCTACCGCAAAACATTACGATTGAACGATACGACAACAGTAAATCACCGGCTGCACTATTCTCATACGATGAGTGGAATTTTCATTCAATTGATTTGAACCAGCCTAATTCAGACTCGTTTGGTGTTATCTACGAAGATGATACATTAGTTGAGTTACGGCTGTCGGGTAGTAATAAATCACTTTTATATCACTCTTTGGGGCGCACTGACACGGATTTTCTTTTACAGTACAAGCGTGCCATTATGGAAGATAATTCCCAGGCAAAGAATTGTGCAACAGTGGCTATGGAATATATTGCGGCACAATTGGGTAAGCAAGCCTGTGAAACAGAGCTTGCCGCCTTGATCAACAGGCCGGATAATAAAACTACGCTTTATAATTTGAAACAATTTGCTCAAGAGTTAGGACTTAACTGCTATGCAGCAAAAACGAATATTCAGGGCCTTAAGTCCTTAAAAAGAGAACAATGCCAGGTAATCCTGCACATGACCGGAGATGATCATTACGTAGTGCTTGGGCATATCAATGATAAATACGCCTGGATTGTTGATCTTGAGAGTAGCAGGTTTCATTATCGCATAGATATCGGGACCTTTAAAATGATGTGGAGTGAAGGCATTGCTATGTTAATATCCAATGAACCTTTGACAGCAAGTGACGCTTTTACGGGACTCGGTAATGAACAAATCTCTCAAATAACCGGAGGTGCAATGGTATTCAATATGAAATGCACAGAAGTTATCCAGGAACCTGACGTGATATTTTGTTCAGATCCGGTTTTCGGTCTTTGTGGCGGCCTTTATACAGACTTTACAAAACTATGGGGTTGCGGAGAAGGCGAAGATGGGG
>JANQHJ010000137.1 GCA_028282745.1 Sedimentisphaerales bacterium
CGAAGATGAGTACGCTGACTATTATATGCTAAGGGCCCTGCCGGACAATACACAGGCTGACGAATTCACACAGGCTAAAAACATTTTCGAAAAATTCCAGGCTTGTCTGCAAGGTAACGGATTAGAATTTGACGACACAATAAAGACTTGGCTTTACGCTCGTGATATTCTTTCATGGTACGGTGAGCTTAACAGGGCAAGAAATGCTTTTTACAAAAACCTCGGTGTTTATGATAAGCTCGTTCCAGCAAGCACCGGTATAGGCTCATGCAACTTTGAGGGAGCGGCTCTCGCTACTCAGCTGTTTGCATTAAGGCCTAAGAACAACGGTGTCTTAGTAAAGCAGGCGAATTCGCCTCTTCAGAATCCGGCATGGGAATATAAAAGCTCTTTTAGTAGGGCTGTTGAAGCACTGATGCCCGACCACAACAGATTATATATTTCGGGAACTGCGAGTATCGATAAAGAAGGCAATACAATCTATCTTGACGACACACCGTCACAGATCGACTGGACGATGAAAGTTGTAGAAGCGATCCTTGGTGACATTAATATGTCATGGCAGGATGTAGCCACCTCCCTGGTTTATTTCAAAGACAAAAAAGATTTCTCACTATTCGATCAGTATTGCCAAAATCACAATATTGAGATACCACATATTAAGGTTCACGCCGATATTTGCAGGGAAGATCTTTTGTTCGAGCTGCAGCTCGACGCAATTCAAAGAAAATAGTTTTATCCTGCCCGCGTTAGTATCTCAGAGCTTATTTTGGGACCTGGCAAGTCCTAATATATTAAGCGCGCTAAAATCTGCATGACATTACTGGCTTTATGTCCGATAATTTCATTATTTTCAAACATAACTTTATACAATTCAAGCAATATGGCTTCCGCTTTAAATCCGCTAATAAGCTGTTTTTGTAAAGAGTCGATAAAATGCTGTAAATAAAAAAATTGAGACAGGGTTTCAGCTTAATAAATATGCAGGCTAAAATCGCAAAAAAGGAGAACATTAAGCTATCAATGCTTATTCCCATGGGATTAGCATTTGCGGTGCTTCTATTTTCACTTTTCTTCAGCATCAGCTGGTTTGGTAATCAAAATATAAATCATACCGTCAGTAACCGCCTTGAAAACGTTGAAAGAGTGATCAGTCGTAAAGCTGATAATCACGGTAAATTGATGAAAAGTATAATTGACTGCATAGCTCTCGATGAAAATTTGATGCAGTCTTTCCAGTCAATGGACAGACAAGCCCTTTTAGAACAGGCACAGGTGATACTCAAAGACCTCAAACAAAAATATTCCATTGATCATCTATCATTTTACCTGCCGGACAAAACATGCTTTTTAAGAGTTCACGATCCGGAGCGTCATGGCGATAAAGGAAAAGGTTTAGTACTGGCGCAGGTGCATAGTTCATGTAAAGCCTATAGCGGCATCGAGTCAGCTTCTGCCGGTATCGCAGCTTTACAGACTGTTGATGTATGGAAGCAAGGCTCGCAGGTAATCGGTTATATAGAACTTGGTGAATCGATCAGCTATATACTGTCAAAGACCAACGAGACGCTTGGGGCAGAACTTTTTATAATGGCTAACAAATCCTATGTTGATAGACAGCAATGGGCCAAGAATTTCAAGATGCAGCAAAGCAACACCTCATGGGATCAATATAGTCACTTTGTCCTGATAGATTTTACAACTGAAGAGATTCCGGAAAATCTTCATGAGTACATACGATATACCCCTACCAACTATGCATTGCCTGTTTTCAGTATGGAAAGCGGTGACCATAGTTATCGTGGCGGTTTTGTTAAGTTCAAGGGAGTAGGCGGACTTAAGCTCGGCGATATAGCTGTTTTGATCGACGTAACAGATATGCAATCGTCACAAGAACAGATGACAATCACCTTGATAAGTATGAGTGCCGCGATAGCTGTAATCCTGACAGTTCTGATCTACCTTTATATCAGCAAAATCGAAAAAGGCCTGATCGAGCGACGAAACTTTTTGGAATATGAAATCGAACAGCGGATGAAAACAGAGTCACAGCTTAGCTCGGCCAAAGAACATGCCGAGAAAAGCCAGGATGAAATACGACGAATAAATCAGCAGCTTAAAGTTTCGGTAAACAGGGCAAATAAATTAGCAGAAAAGGCAATCGTCGCAGATGTGGCAAAGAGTGAGTTCCTTGCCAATATGAGCCATGAGATACGCACACCTATGAACGCTATAATCGGTTTCAGCGATATTCTGGCAGAAGGTGAACTTCAGAAGGAACAACAAAAACTGCTCGATATCATCAGGCAAAGCAGCAAAACACTACTTCAATTAATCAATGACATTCTCGATTTCTCGAAAATCGAAGCGGGCAGGATGAATACCGAGACAATCGACGTTCCGATCAAAAAACTCATAGCAAATCTCGAGTTGATGATATCGCCGGAAGCCAGAAGGAAAGGGCTGGAGTTCAAGAGCTGGTATAGCGAAGATATACCGGAAGTCATCAAGACCGATCCTGTAAGACTGCAGCAATGCTTGTTAAACCTTTTAGGTAATGCGATAAAATTCACAAAAGATGGGCATGTCCACCTCAATGTTTCACTTGACAAGCATCCAGGCGGCAACTTTGTAAAGTTCGAAGTTGAAGATACCGGAATAGGTATTCCACGAGATAAGCAGAATAAAATATTCGATGCCTTTATACAGGCTGACGGTGCAACGACGCGCAAATACGGCGGTACGGGATTAGGGCTGGCTATATCCAAGAAACTGGTAGAACTACTTGACGGAGAACTGACGCTCAAAAGCGAGCCCGGCAACGGTTCAATTTTTACAATCAAGATACCTGTCGAGGCTAAGGTTACAGAAAGTAATCCTACAGGCAATATTGACGAGACCGTGCAACCCACACCGGAAGATGAAACTGTAAAACTCGAAAACTTGAAATTTTCCGGAAATATCCTGGTGGCAGAAGATACACCGACTAACCAGGTATTGATAAAAATGCTTCTTCAAAAAATGGGATTGAACGTAACCATAGTTGCCGACGGTAAAGAGGCTTTAGATAAAGCCACATCAAACATTTATGACATGATATTCATGGATATGCATATGCCGGTCATGAGCGGTTACCAGGCAACAAAGGAGATAAGGGACAAAGGATTAATGACGCCTATAGTCGCACTTACCGCAAGTGTTATGGAAGAGGACAAGGATAAATGTTTCACTGCCGGTTGTAACGAATTTTTAGCAAAACCGATAAATCGCAAAAGCCTGCAAACAATCCTCGAGAAGTACCTTGTAAAATCAAGTGAAAATGAGCCTGCAAAGAGCCAGGTCTGAAATTAGCACATTGCCATTTTCATAACCAGTTGTTCTGCCGCTGTTTTAGGTTCAGTTTGGCCTGTCTTTATCTCGAAATCCACCCTTGCGAGATTTTCAATAAGCATACCAATTTGAGGGAGTGTTACTTTTCCAAGCTGTTGAAAAAAGCTGTCACGGTTATACCAGATCCTAAGTCTTTTGCTAATGTCATAAACATTCCGGCCTTTGTTTAACAAAACCTTTGCATCGAACATTCTTCGCAAATGATATGCGAAAGCTCCAACAAAGGTATATTCTGCCGAGCGATCCTGATGGAAGAGACGGCGGAATTGGTCTATTGCTTTAGCAGTGTCCTTAGCAATAATCGAATCAATGACGTCGAAGACGTTATAAAGTTTATTATGCCCTACAAGAGAATTTACATCGTCAGCTGATATGTCTTTCTTGCCATCGACAAAAACCGCAAGCTTATCAATCTCGCTATAAAGGCGAGGCAATTCTTCTCCAGCCAGTTCCAGCAGTAACTCGGCACCGTCATACGACAGGCTTTTGCCGTATGCGTCTTTAGCGTATGACCTCAGATTAGCCGGTATCCTGTTCGCCTGTGGTTGAGCAATAGTAATCAGCTCGCCGATCTGCGGCAGCTTTTTAGCAAGATTGGTACGAGATTTAAAGCTCGAAACGGTCATTATTAAAATGCCGGTCGAGCTTGGATTCTCGAAATAGGCTTCGAGGTGTTGGCGATTATCACTAATAAACTTGTCGGCCTGTTTAATAACAACCACCCTCTTCTTCGCGAGAAAAGGGAGAGTTCTGAGCTCATCGAAAACTTCCGTTATAGTTGCTTTGTCAGCATCCAAGGTAAGTAATCCGGTGGCTCTCTGATCGGGCTCTATAAGCTCGTCAAGCAAACGGCTGCACTGAGTTTGTGCTAATGACGGCTCCTTGCCTTCAATAACATAAACATATCTATCTTGTTGCTTTTTACTTTTCGCTGCCATCAGTACCGTCAAAGTCAGATAATTCGCTAACTTTTACGCTTTTTTGTTTTCTTTTTTGCTTTAGCCGTTTTTTCAGCTGGTGCCTTTTTAGCAGTTTTAGCTTTAGGCTCTTCCTTTTTAGGCTCAAGCAGTTTCTCTTTTGGCGGCGGTGAAGACTCATTATCCTCTTTGGCTATCTTGGCTGCCGCTACAAGCTTATCTTTCGGTTTCAGTTTTATGAGCCTGACTCCCTGAGTATTTCGTCCTATCGAACGCAGTTGGTCAAGACCAGTGCGGATGATGATGCCGTGTGCAGTTATGAGCATGATCTCATCGTCGCTATCAACAGCTTTCATGGCCACAACTTTGCCATTTCTATCAGAAGTCTTGATATTCTTAAGGCCGACACCGCCCCGGTTCTGTGCACGATAATTTTCAAGAATGGTTCTCTTGCCGTAACCATTTTCACAAATCGTCAACAGCGAAGCCTTGGGATCAACTACAGACATGTCAACAACGTAATCCTTTGGACGCAGCTTGATACCTATTACACCGCGAGAAGCCCTGCCCATAGATCGAGCCTGTTTCTCATCGAAGCGAAGTGCCATACCGTCGCGCGTACCGAGCATTATGTGGTCAGAGCCCGTAGTTAGCGCTACGCCAATAACATCATCGTTAGGATCAAGCTTAATAGCTATAACGCCAGTTGCACGAGGATTGCTGTAAGCGTTTAGCCTAGTCTTTTTGACAAGACCGTTACGGGTTGCCATGACAAGCTGTCTTTGATTTTCCTCATCTATATCTTCATTATCAAAACTACTGACGTTAATGATAGATGCGATCGTCTGATCGCCAAGTTTCAGCAAGTTGGCTATACTTCTGCCGCGGCTTTGTCTGGACATGCTCGGCACGTCATAGACCTTGAGCCAGTAGCATTTACCGCGGTTAGTGAATATCATCAGATAATCATGCGTCGATGCGGCGAACAAGTGCTCGATAAAATCGCCTTCCTTAGTATCCGAACCGATTATGCCGGTACCGCCGCGACCTTGTCTGCGATAAGTATCGACAGGCATACGCTTAACATAGCCGGCGTGGCTTACGGTGACGATAACATCTTCATCGGCGATCAAGTCCTCAATATCAACATTTTCCACAGCGCCAATGATGCGTGTTCTGCGTTTGTCAGCATACTTACTCTTTAACTCATTAATATCATCGCGAATAACACCGAGCAGAACTTTCTCCTTATTCAATATTGCTTCATAACCTTTAATCTGGTCCATGAGAGCTGAATATTCTTTAGCAAGCTTTTCGATCTCCAGTCCTGTCAACCTTTGAAGCTGCATTGTCAGGATCGCGTCAGCCTGCGGGCCGGTAAGGTAATGTTTGCCTTTGCTTTTGAGCGATATGAATTCCTTAGGCAGAAGTTTTTTGAGCGTTGCGGTCTGTGTAAGTTTGAGCGGTTTTTTCATAAGGTTGATCTTGGCGGTCGGAGCGTCCGGTGACTTCTTAATGATATCGATAATTTCGTCGATATCGCTGACAGCCATGATCAGGCCTTCAAGAATATGAGCGCGATTGCGGCAACGTTTTAATAAGAAGTTGCTTCGCCTGCGAATAACAACCTTTCTATGATCGAGAAACAGGCTCAATAGCTGTTTAATGTTCAGCGTTTCAGGCCTATTATTAACAAGTGCAACGTTCGCTATAGCAAAAGTGCCCTGCAAAGGCGTGTACTTAAATAGCTTGTTCATCACAATGTCAGGATCCATATCTTTCTTGAGATCCACTACGATCCTGAGCCCCTTGCGGTCAGATTCATCTCTTACGTCAGAGACCTCAGATAAGGTGCCCTTCTGAACGCAATCAGCGATCTTTGAAACGATGTTGGTCTTTACCACCATATAAGGAATTTCAGTTATAACGATCCTTACTTTTCCCCGCTTGCTCTCTTCGACATCAGCCTTTGCCCTGACAGTCAAATGTCCCCTGCCACTCGTGTAGGCATCGACAATACCTTTCCTGCCGCAAATATACCCGCCTGTCGGGAAGTCCGGGCCAGGCAGCACTTTCATAATATCTTTAAAGCCGCATTCGGGATCGTCGATTAAAAGAAGTAACGCATCACAAACCTCACCAAGATTGTGCGGGGCGAGATTTGTAGCCATACCAACTGCGATACCGGTCGAACCATTAACAATAAGGTTCGGGAATTTCGACGGCAGTACGACAGGCTCACTTCGAGTTTCATCATAGTTAGGAATGAAATCGACCGTGTCGTATTTTATATCTTCGAGCATGTCAGTCGCCGGCGCTGTCATACGCGCTTCGGTATATCGCATAGCCGCAGGAGGGTCGCCGTCAATGCTTCCAAAGTTCCCCTGTGGATCGACCAGCGTGCGGCGCATGTTCCATTGCTGGCCCATCCTGACGAGGGTCGGATAGACCACAGCCTCACCATGAGGATGGTAGTTACCGCTGGTATCACCGGCGATCTTGGCACATTTACGGTGCTTGCTTCGCGGACCGAGATTCAAATCATTCATAGCCACCAGAATTCGCCGCTGTGAGGGTTTCAGGCCGTCACGAACGTCGGGCAGTGCACGCGAAACGATAACGCTCATCGAATAGTTCAAATATGAATTTTTGAGCTCTTCGAGGATGCTCATATCCTCGAATTTCTCCAGGGGTAGTTCTTTTTGCTTCATAAATTCAATTCTTCCATAACTCTAAACTAACTGTAACCTCCATGTACGCACCGAAGCTGATAGCTTACCCTCAAAAGCCGCTAAAGTCAAGATTTGCATTTCACGGATTTGTGCTAATTCTGCCGGCCCGAGCCGCCGTAGATCAGACGCATCTGACGCATATTCGGGACAATGTGAAACGGGAATTTTTCGAAAGGTTTATAACCGCTCGGCCAGAATACAACAAAGGCCTTGCCTATCATATACTCACGCGGGACTATGCCCTTTCGGTACTGCTTGTCGTTGTTGCCGATACCCATTGTGTTCCACCAGCGACCATCCTGGCTGAACGGGCTGTTATCTCCGAGCACAAAAAATTCGTCCTCTTCGAGCTTGAGGGGATTGCCTTCCGTAGCCCAGCCTTGGCTTTGAGGGTAATGTGAAAGATAATAAGTATCCCTGTAAATTTTAATATGAGATACCTGGAGCTTGCCGGTACCAATCAATTCTACTTCCGGCTCAGCTTCTGCCTTTTTAGGTCCGGCGCTATCAGGCAGTTTGCCCAGATCGTGGACAAGCTCTTGATCGCCATATTGAAAGATGAGCTTATGGTCAACATTTACAAAGCTAAACAGAACAGGCCCATTACTCGAAGGAAGCTCGATAGTTTTTTCTTCTAATGTTTTTGAAAAGCTCGGATGCTGACGAACGATCTTCATCCGGCCATTCGCGGTAATGCTTGCTTTGTATTGGCGTTGATATTTTCGCAGAGCAGCGGCAATGGAGAAATTCTTCATTTCGTCATCAGGATCAACATAAAAGCTGACTTTAATATCGCTGCATCTCGGCATCTGCGGATAATCGGTAACCCTGTTATAAGCATAAGTCGTTCTAAAATCGTTACCGATCGAGGTATCATAAACAAGGCTGTGCTTGTTTCCAGTGATGTCGTCTAAAACAAAAACGCCGGGCTTATCTGCCGGGAACTGCCAGTCCCCGCCGCCATAATTTCTCATCGGTACCTGCCATTTATGTCCGTTGAATCTTGGATCCTGCGGTTCAACGGGAATATAATCACTGTCATAGACCAGCATCCATAATTCATTCTGGATTTTGGGCGGTTTGCGTGTGATTTGGCCATTAATATAGATGTCGCCATCTATTATCTCAACCGTCTCGCCTGGTGTAGCGATGAGTCTTTTAATGTAGTTCTGCGAGGGCCCTGTTGGATTCCTGAAAACAACAACATCCCAACGTTTGGGCTCGAAGAATTGATAAAGGCCTTTCAGGGCCAGAATCTTGTCACCCTTGGAAACAGTTATCGCAGAATCCTGATTAAGGTTATTGTAATAACCGCAAGCCGGGCATCGTGAGGCCGGGGGAGGAACTCTACCATTGACGATACGGTGATTTGTAAGCTGAAAATCGCTTGCGGTATAATCCCTATCATAATGATAGCCACACTGCGGACAGATAAGACGAAAATGAGCGCCCTTTAAAGTCTCAGCCATACTACCGGTCGGGATTATGAAAGGCTGAACAACAAAGCCTATTATCAATAATGCCATAACAAGTGCGCTGGCTAATTCTTCGAGAATACCTATTACTTCTTCAACTTTGTCACGCTTATGATTATTTTTAGTTTCTTCGCCGGACATATTAACTTTTGCTCATAAATTTATTATTCAATTTCATCAATGGCCGGAGCCACCTTTTATAAATCTCATCTTCTTAATATTCGGCACAACTGCCGGAGAGCCCTCAAACGGCCTAAAGCCTCCCGGCCAATACACAAAAACAGCCTTTCCAACAAGATAATCCGCAGGCACAATACCGGGGCGATAGCCCTGATCATTGTTCGCTAATCCCGGCTCATTCCACCAGCGGCTATCAAAACTGTCGGTGCTGTTATCTCCCAGAACGAAATACTCGTTGTCACCAAGAGTAAAACCTTCTGAACCAGCGCCTCTTACCAAGTTCTTGTCGCCAAAATAATGCCCGACAGTATAGTGGATATCCCTGAAGATTGCCAGATGAGAAATTTTAAGACTACCACTACCGAAAACTTTGGCTTGCGGTTCTATAAGCACATTTCTGTATCCGGCATCGTCAGTACCCGGGCCAAGGTCATAGCTGACACCATCTTTTCCATATTCGAACACTATTCTGTGGTCAACGATATAAAAACTGACCATAACCGGCTTAGTGGACATAGCTTTTCGAATAGGCCTTGAAACTAATTGCTCAACTTTATCATCAGCCGCCCTGCTTATGAACATATTACCGTCTTCAATCCAGCCCCTGTAAGAAATCCCGTACTTATCAATTTGGGCTCCAACTTTTGCATTTTTATCATTACGATGAGCGAGAAATCTCACTTTAAGGTCACTACAGTAAGGTCTTTGATAATAGTAAGCTCTTGGATTATAAGAATTAAAAGCTTTGAAGCTGTTGCCTATAGTACTGTCATATTTAAGCCAATGCAGTTTATCATTAACATTGAGAACAAAAGCAGTTGGTTCGTTAGAATCTTCACTCCAGGCCGAGCCATCTAAATTTTTCAAGGGTCTTTTCCAATCATGGCCATTAAAATAAAAACCGTCAGGCTTAACGGGTTGGTAATCGTCGAGATAAACAGGTATCCACATTTTTTGTTGCAGGTGGTCGGGCTTGCGTGATATTTTTCCATCTATATATATGTCACCATCTATAATAGAAACTATCTCTCCCGGCTTTGCTATCAATCTTTTAATTACGTTGCTGTGAGGATTTGTGGGTTCCCTGAAAACTATAACATCCCAGCGACAAGGCTGGTTGAACTGATATATACATTTCAGTACAAGTATCCTGTCACCGTTAGTTACCCATTGAGATTCTTTATAATCAATATCATGGCCGCAAGAGGGACAGCGACAGCCGGATGGTTTTTCTTTGCCGCCTTTTGGTAGTGTATCTTTGGCCATTTTGTATTCAAGCGGATCAAAATTTCTGTCAAATTCAAAACCACACTGAGGACAATAAAGCCTGAAGTGTGAACCCTTCAAAGTACCAGCCATGCTGCCAGTGGGAATTGGATAGGCTTCCATAATAAAACAGCGGAAGAACAAAGCCAATATCAAGGCAACAAAAAGCCACAAAACGGTATCATAAATACCTGCCAATTGTGCATTTGGATGTTTTTTTGCTGCGGTACCATTACTTTGGTCAGATGTCATAGTTAAAATTTGATTTCCAGTATAAAATAAACGTTCACTTATAATGAATTCGGCAATTATGAAGTGAAAACAACAATCGGTCAATTCTTCTATGACTGAATTACTTTTAATTCCATAACCGCCAGCCCACCCATACACCTAAACCCTTGATATATATAGACTTACCATAACACCAGTACATTTGGCCCATTAGTTTGCATTTTCCGGTGATCTAATTTTAAACTAATTCAAAGCAAAAATGAGTTTGTTTTGAGCTGCTGTAATAGAGCTGTGAAATTTATAGAAAAAATTGTCTAAAAAATTTCTTGTTGTATAGAAGTCTTTGTAGTATAGTAGTTTGCGGTATTTAGATTTTTTGAATTTTAGCAATTTTTTAGTACGGCTAACGGAAGTGATAACATCCAAAAAAAACTCGTATTCACTTGTCTTGTTTACCTTCAAAGGACTCAAATTTTAGCGATAATGGTATATACTCACAGCAGGATTAATCCTGCTGTTTTCTTTGTATAAATGAGGTAATTTATGGCAACAGTAACAAAGAAAGAGCTGATTGACAGAATTGCGGAAGCTACGCAGGCAAAAAGGGTTACAGTTAAAAGAGTGATCCAGTCTTTCCTCGATGAAGTTAGCGGCGAACTGTGCAAAGGCAATCGGCTGGAATTCAGAGATTTTGGTGTATTTGAAACTCGTACACGAGCAGCAAGGATCGCCCAGAATCCCAAAACCCTTGAACGCGTGGAAGTGCCGGTCAAAAGAACGGTTAAGTTCAAGATGGGAAGGCAGATGAAAGAAAGTCTTGCGGCTGGCGTAGAAGTAAACAAGGAAGTTTAATTTTAAGTACAAGCTGCCGCTGGTTGCAGACTGTTTTCGTTTTACGGTTTTGCAAAGCGGCGATAATATTTTCGGGCCATTTGCCGAAGGAGTTGTTTATGCCGGAAGGAAAAGTCAAGTGGTTCAACGCCCGCAAAGGTTATGGCTTTATCGAGGGCGAGGACGGTCAGGATATTTTTGTTCATTATGCAAGCATTGGCGGCGACGGATATAAAACACTCAACGAAGGTCAAACTGTTAACTACGATGTAGTCCAGGGAGAAAAAGGTCTAAGAGCGGAAAACGTTATCGCCCAAAATGCACAGGCTTCGGATTAGGCAAGCTAAGCGCATTGGGCGACCAAACTGCTCAATCAAGTCAAGGGAATTGATAACTCGAAACCCATTTCAGTTGTTAATCGCTCCGGGGTGGTTTTGTAAATTTTTTTTTATCAAAGCAACCTTCTTTTAACGCATCATTTAGAACTCAATTCTAACCTAATTTTCACTTGCGGGATATCAGGGGCGATGTTATCCTTTAAATAAAGGGGCGTTATACCCCAGAAAGGGTGATAGCTGGTGTTAAGATGACCGCGTTCGCAACCAATCCAGGTCTTACCTGTAACGTGTTAGTGCTTAACAAACACTACATGGCTATCCGTATCGTTTCAGTCAAACGAGCATTTTCACTATTATTTCGTGATTTAGCGGAAGTTATTTCCTACGAGGATAATGGCTATTTTAATTACGACTTTCCTTCCTGGTGCGATGTAAGCAAGTTCCGGCGTCAGTTCGAGCCGGATGGCCATGACTGGGTAGCTACAGTTAACTTTCACATTGCGGTACCGCGCATTATTCGGTTATTATTCTATGATCGCCTGCCGCGCAGCGAAGTAAAATTCAATCGTCGTAATATTTTTGCCCGAGATCATAATACCTGCCAATATTGCGGCAAAAGATTTTCAACCCAGGATCTTTCATTGGATCATATTATTCCTCGAAGTGTCGGCGGAGCGGCATCATGGGAAAATATTGTTTGCGCCTGTATGAGATGTAATGTCAAAAAAGGCGGCCGAACACCGAAGCAGGCCCACATGAAATTGATACGAAAACCAGTTAAACCAAAACGTAATCCCCTGCTCCACATACACCTCGGCCACGAGAGATACCACAGCTGGAAGCAATTCCTGAATAACGCCTACTGGTCCGTCGAGCTGAAATAAAAGTAAACATCTTTTCGAAATCAGCCTCTATAATAGCAGGATAGCTTAATTGATTTCGAAAGGCGGTATTTTAACAATGAGTTCCCAAACAAAAAATTTGAAAAAGAGTACCGTTTATGGCACATTTGCAGGCGCCGTTATGGGTTCGACATGCTGGCTGTTAATAATGTCGGTTATTGTGCAGGATTGGCTTATTGCTATTGCAATCTTAGCGTTTGACGCCCTGCTTCTATTTATCAGCGCAGAAATATGCTTTAGAAAACCCGGGAAATACTGGAATATTGCCATAGGAAATCTCGCGGCATTAGCAGCAATTAACTTTTTAATAGTCAACCTTAAATGGCAAAGCTGGATAAAGTTGTATAGGCAAAGCAGATTTTACCAAACCTCAAATGATTTTTCACTAATGAGTATAAATTTGATATTAGCGGGTGTGTTCGGCGGATTATTTTTCCTGTTTCTTATTCTATCGACTCGCCAGAAAAGCTATAAAAAACAGCTTAGCACATCTTAACCGACCTGTCGTCGCTGGAAAAAGGCCACTGACAGCGACAAAATTCCGCCGGCATAGCAAATCGCATAAAATGCGGTTATGAGGATATATTTAAGTGGCACATGGCTTTCCTCCAATATGGCATCGCTAACCCAGAAAACCTGCAGGTTGGGAACTATATAATAGGCTATTTTTGCAAAAATATTATCTGCTGCAAATCGGCCAAAAGCATAATCACTGACCAGCCCTACGAGGAAAAATCCTATACAAGCCGCCAAAGTAACCACAATATTGAACCGCGAAGAGACCAACACGGCTAAAGCAACAATAACTAAAATTCCTAAAAATAGTAGAATAGCAGCATAAACATCCAGCAGATTTATGTGATTTTCCCTGGGATTGAATTGCCACTGCCGGTCAAAAAGTACAATAAAAATTATAGCAATAGTGCCAAACACGGCAAGTAAAACGGAGTAAGTCGAAGAGAATCTCCAATCATAAACATAGTTAAATAAAGCTGTTAGGCTCAGAGACAAAAACAGCACCACAGAAGCTGAAGAAATTACTGTCATGTCCGACAAGTCATTGACTGATTCTAAAACTCCATGCCTGATTGACATGATCAGTGCTATTGTGCAAATATAATGGGCCAGCCCAACTGCGGCTGCTATACCGAGAAATTTAGCCAAAATGAAGACCGGCCTGGGCACAGGTTTGGTTACAACGGTTGTAATGGTTTTATTAGCTATTTCTTCCGCTACGGCACCAGAAGCAGCAAAAATTGCGATGAACAAACTGGTTAGAAAAAGCGTAGATAACCCGATTTCTCGTAAAAATTTGGTGTCGTCGTCCATAGAATAAGCTGTAACTGCGGGCGCCAGAATGAATAAAAATAAGGCAGCAACCAAGATTACCGAGTAAACCGGCTGCCTTATGGTTTCTGTAAATGTATTCTTAGCAATTGTTAAAAGCTTATTCATTTTTCGTTAATTGGCTCTACACAGACAGCAATAATATTGTTATAGTACACAATCAATTTTTTGTAAAGTCATTATACTTGTTATATAAGTACTGTCATAGAGAAGTGTTTGTTCTGGTTCAGGAGAATTTTTAAATGGCGATATCGTCAAAACGGGCTAAAACCTGGTCGATCATATCATTCGCAATAAGCGGACTTTTCATTATCGCTATTTTTATATTGGGTCGCTGGAGCGGCTTTAGCGAGATCACTTCGGTGGGCTTTTTTATGCTTTCAACTGTTCTGGTATGGTTCGTGCTTATGCTGCAGTTCCATCAGAGAGTAATGGCTGAGCAGGAAAAACTCGACCTTAGCCAGCTCGGTACCGACGACCGCACTAAGACAATTTTCTCAGGCCAAGATAATGAAGGCGGAGTTTTCGCAGTTGCCCAGCAGAGATTGAAACTAATAGAAAGATGGATTATTCCGATCCTGTCGGCGGTTATCGCTATTTATGAAATAGCTGTCGGTGCATACTTACTGTACCGTATGAAAACCAATACCGCACCTATTCCTGAATTTAAACAGCCTTTGCTCTGTGCGGTAATACTGATCGCGATCGCATTTGTCAGTTTTGTAATGTCACGCTATTCAACAGGCGTGTCTTCCGAAAAGAAATACAAACCTTTAAGGGCCGGCGGCAGCAGCCTGCTCGGATCGGCTATTCTTTGTTTCGCATTGGCAATATGTCTTGGTTTTAAACAATACGACATCAGCCTGCCTTTAAAGATTTTAGCCTATTTCATACCTTCATTATTAGCAGTAATCGGCATCGAAACGGGGCTAAACGGCATTCTTGATATATACAGACCACGTATCAAGGCCCAATACAGCAGAGCAGCTTTTGACAGCAGGCTTCTCGGCACTATTAATGAACCAGGCGAAATTCTACATACCCTCGCTGGTGCTATAGATTATCAATTCGGTTTCAAAGTTTCACAAACATGGTTCTATAAGCTGCTGGCTGAAGCTTTTGTACCTCTCGTTCTGTTCGCCATCACGGTGCTTTACTTAATGAGCTGCTTTGTGGTTATAAATCCAAATGAGCAGGCAATAGTCGAACGCTTCGGAAATCCACTGACAGATTCTAATGAAGTAAGACTTATCGAGCCCGGTATCGCGTGGAAATTACCCTGGCCAATTGAAAAAGTTCGTAAATATCCGGCGAAAAAAGTGCATGAGATATATATAGGCTATAAACCGGATATAGACAAAAAGACCGGCCTACCTAAGCCTGAGCAGCAGCTGCTATGGGGCAAGGAACATTATCATGGCGAAGAGCCTGTAATGGTTGCGAGTCGTCAAACCGGACAGACAATTGACAGCAGCGCGGTTCCTGTCTCTATTCTCAATGCCAACATGCCCGTTCAATACACAGTCAAAGAAGGAAAGCTCTACGACTTCTTGTACAAACACAATGACCCTGAAAAACACCTCGAAGCTATTTGTTACCGCGAGATGGCAAAGTTCGCCGCAAGTGCAAGAGTAGAGGTTGAGACAGAGCAGGATAAAGAGATAAGCATTCTCGGAGCCGGCAGAGCCAAAGCCAAGGAAGTTTTAACCAAACGCATACAGGAGCAGGCAGATAAAGCCCAGTTAGGTATCGATGTAGTGTTTGTGGGTCTCCAGGGGATTCACCCCCCTGTCAAAGTCGCACCTGATTATCAAAAAGCAGTTGGCGCTGTTCAGACTAAATACGCCGCTATACTCAATGCACACACATCGAAAAATATCACTCTAAGTGAACTGGCAGGCTCAGTCGAAAAAGCAAACGAACTTTATTCTCTCGCCCTTGAGTATGAAAAGGCTATCCAGGTAAATCCCCAAAAAGCGAAAGAATTATCTAACAAATTCGATGAGGTTTTTGTCTCGGCAAGCGGTGAAATATTCAAAACGCTACGAACTGCTAAAAGTGAAGCTTTTGAGAAATCAGAACTTGCAAAAGCATCCGGCTTGCAGTTTGAAAATCAACTCAAAGCCTTTAATGCCGCACCCAATATTTATCAAAGGCAACTGCGTTTGAATATGCTCAAAGAAGCTCTTGAACCAATCAGGAAATTCGTTGTTATCGCCGATGATGACGATACACAAATATTTATTATAGACGCAAAAGAAAAAACTGATCCAAGTGTATATGAAGCTGTTGGTTTAGAAGGACCCTAATAATGAAAAATTTAGCAATTCTGGTATTAATCTTAATAGTACTCTCTGTCATAGCATTGATGTTCATCTGCTTTCAGGTCAGAGAAACTGAATACGCTCTGGTTATGAGATTCGGTGAGTCCGTACGGCAATACGTCAAGCCCGGACTTAAATTCAGATGGCCGTTACCTATCGAGACAGTACATAAGTTCGATTCGCGAATGAGAGTATTCGAAGCGGAGGTTGGAGAAACCACTACAAAAGGAGCTATCCCATTAGTGGTAAACACATTCGTTATCTGGCGCATAGAAGATCCGCTCAAGTTCCACATTGCCGTCGGTACAGTAGATCAGGCTGAAAGCAAACTCAGAAGTCAGATAAGCGATACCCAAAATAAGGTGGTCGGGCTACATGAATTTGGTGAGTTTGTAAACAGTGATCCGACAAAAATCAAATTCGAGCAAATTCAGAAAAAGATGCTTGCAGACATCGCCCCATCTGTGCTTGCCAACTATGGTATTAAAATCGAAACAGTCGGAATCAGACAGCTAAAGGTAAGTGAAGATACGACAGAAAATGTATTTGCCCGAATGAGAGCCGAGCGTGAAACAAAGATACAAGCGCTTGAAAGTCAGGGTAAAGCAGAAGCCTTGAGAATAACAAGCGATGCCGATTCGAAGAAAACAGAGATACTGGCAACGGCCGAAGCACGTGCCAAAGCCATTCGTGGCCAAGGAGAAGCTGAAGCAGCCAAGTACCTTGCATATCTTGAGAAAGATCCGGAATTCGCAAACTTTCTTGAAAATATAGAAGCACTAAAAGAAATACTTAAGAAACGTTCAACTTATATATCAAGCGGCGATGATGAACCTTTCAATTTATTAAAGGGCGTTCCTTCACTGGAACCAGCAAAGTAAAATTATGGCTGATACAACTTTAAACCAAATCAACCCACAGCAACCGAATCTTCCTGAAGAAGATAACATTCAGGATTCGGCTTCGAAGTACCTTGCTCAGGCCTTGCGTGCGAGCTTTGTCGTTCTGCAAATCATTATGGTAACGCTGGTAGTGATTTTTCTTATTAGCGGCTGGCGTACAGTAAAGGCTGACGAAGAAGCCTTGAAAATGCGCTTTGGCAAGATCGTTGGGCAAGGGGAAAAAAGATCATTGGCACCGGGCGGTCACTGGGTATGGCCGGCCCCCGCTGAAGAACTCATTAGAGTGCCAGTCAAAAACAATATTAGCCTCTCTCTTGACAAGTTCTGGTTTTACGAATCGGAACGTGACCGCCTAAGAAGAAATGCCGGCGAAAAAGTAACACCGCCAGACAAACTGAATCCGATAATTGACGGCTATTGTCTTACAAGGAGCGAGAGAGGACAGATCAGCGGAGTTTCTGAAAGTGATTACAATATAGTTCACACTAAATGGCAGATGATCTACCAGATTTCCTCTCCCGAACTTTTCTTCAAGAATGTTTTTGTGGATACGGCAGAGATCGAAGCCGGCAAAAATTACGCTGATGTTGCCGCTGCAAATGTTAAACCTATCCTCGAAGCAATGTTATCGGATTCGATAATTGTAACACTGGTCAACTATACTATAGATGATGTTCTTTACAATCGAATAGGAAGAATTACAGACCAGATCAAACAACGCCTGCAAAAAAGACTTGATGAGATCGAGTGTGGTATTAAGGTCGTATCGGTTCAATTAGAAGACCCAACACCACCTCTACAAGTAAACGATTCATTCCAGGCTCTTATCAAAGCAAGCCAAAACCGTGAAAAAAGTGTGTCAAAGGCTAAGGCCTATGAGGAAAAGACTCTTAACGAAGCCGAAGGACAATCCGCCGAAAAAATCGCAAAGGCAAGAGCTTATAGCAAAGAGGTGGTAGAGTCAGCTAAAGCGGACAAACAATACTTCGAGCAGCTTTGGCCTGAATATAAAAAGAGGCCTCAGTTAGTTATCCAGAGCATTTATCGTGATGCGATCAAAGAAGTGCTCGCTAATATAAGCGCTAAAATGTTCATTCAGCCTACTAAGGGGCCCAAAGGCAGGGAGATCAGAGTTTTAATACCGCCGGATCCGGCGGCTAAAGCAGAAAAAAAAGATGACGAATCACAAGACGATACGCAGTCTTAATTACTATATTTTAGGATAAACGAGACTTATACATATGGTTCATAAACATCTTCACCTTAAAGAACACGAAATCAGTGGGCATGAAACCTCCGACAAGCAGTTCCGTGTCAGCCTGGCTCTATTAGGAACCTTAGCAGGCGGAACACTTTTGATCTGCAGCGGGATAGCTTATTTTTTGTATGGCTCCGAAAGTTTACAGACCGAACTTTTGGCTCTCTTTGGAGCCCTGCTTTTATCAATCCCTGTTATTTGGCACGCCTTTAAATGCCTTCTTCACGGCCATTCGCATATGGATGAACTGGCAGCTCTTGCGATATTAGCCTGCTTCCTCACACAAAGTTATACTGAGGCGGGCATAGTCGCGTTCTTCATGGTCTTAAGTGAACTGGTCGAAACAAGAACAGCTTTGGGTGCCCGGGCCTCAATTGAATCTTTAATACGGCTGACACCTAAAAAAGCGAACCTGTTAAATCATGACGGCAGTGAAAAAGAAGTCAAGGTAAGCAACCTGCACAGTTCCGATATTATCAGGGTTCGCCCCGGCGATAACATTCCCGCTGATGGTGAGATCATTGAGGGCATGAGCAGTATCAATGAGGCGACTATTACAGGTGAATCACTTCCGGTAGATAAAGTACCCGGCATGCAGGTCTTCGCCGGTACGAATAACCTTACAGGTGTTCTTGATATTAAAGTGACTAAAGCCGGCAAAGATACTACCCTCGGCAAGGTTCAATCTCTTATTATGCAGGCCGAGCAGACAAAAATACCTGCAATAAGAATTATCGAAAGATACGTTAAATGGTATGTCCCGACAATTTTAATGATCACATTGATCTTCTGGTTTTTTACGAAAAACCTTAACCAGGCCATTACGATCTTGATCGTGGCCTGCCCATGCAGTTTGATATTAGCCACTCCTACCGCTATGGTCGCCGCTATCAGTGCATCGGCACGACTGGGTATTTTGGTTAAGAATGTTGCTCATTTAGAGGTAGCTGGGCGCATAACTGCTATGATATTTGACAAAACAGGAACGCTAACTACAGGTAGGCTGTTCGTTACAAAACTTACACCGGCTGACGGTGTCGAACCTGCGCAGCTTCTTTATTTAGCGGCCTCGGCTGAGCAGATGAGTAAACACCCTGCCGCCAGAGCATTGATGCAGGTTACAAAAGAAGCAAATATCTCACTCGAAAAAGCCCAGGAATTTAAGGAGACGCCGGGTAAAGGCGTCAGTGCTCAGGTCAATTCAGATCGCGTACTTGTCGGCCGTGATACTTTTCTGCAGGAGAATAATATAGATATTTCAAATGTTACAGATCCGGCTCTACACGAAGAGCAGGGTTTCAGTACATTGTATGTTGCCAAAGGCTCGCAATGCATCGGCTGGATCGGTATGCAGGATAAGACCAGGCCTGAAGCTCAAGAAGCGGTTAAGGAGCTATTTGACGCAGGTATCAAACGCGTTACAATGCTGACAGGTGACCGTAATGAAGTAGCTAACCGAGTCGCAGGCGAGCTGGGCTGTACTGATTTTAAGGCACACTGTCTGCCACAGGATAAACTCGCGATTGTAGAACAGATCAGAGAGACAGGCCATACAGTTGTTGTAGTAGGTGACGGTATTAACGACGCACCTGCATTGGCTGCGGGAGATTTAGGTATTGCAATGGGAGCAGCTGGAAGCGATGTCGCAATCAACTCGGCATCGATAGCCCTGATGAACAACGATCTCAAGCGGCTTCCC
>JANQHJ010000115.1 GCA_028282745.1 Sedimentisphaerales bacterium
CCTCGATCTACTGCAATTGGCTGCAAAATTCGAGGCCTGCGTTGTCGGCTAAAAACGTTCTCAACGTATTTCAATACGCTTGCGAGCCTTTTTCGCCTCGAGCCTTGCCCTCGAACTTTTCGCTCAATTTCGTAACGAACCATGTTTTGGGACGGCTTCTAATTATCAAGACTTAATGTCTTGCCAGTTAATCATGTAGTTTTTGAGAAATTCTTTTATACCTTCTACCGTTGCTTCTTTTGATTCTGATGGACTACCGGCAATCCAAATAAGTAAATTGTAAAACTTATCGTCAGTTGTCTGTATCCACTTGCCGTTTTTTCTAAGGAAAATAAGCGTTGTTGTTAAAGCTACTCTTTTATTTCCATTCTGGAATGGATGGTTCTTGATAAGTAAATACAGCAATATGGCGGCTTTTCCTAAAAGCCCGCTATATAAGTCTTTTCCACCATATTTCATAAAAGGCATCGCAATACAACTTTCAAGCTTATTAGAGAAGCGTGTTGAGAAACCTGGTATAGGCTCATCAAAGGCCAAAGCTTGCTGAGCTATTGTAAATGCCACCTCTTCAACTTCTTTTATTGTTATATTTTTCATTCTTTAGCTAACCGCCTGTATAGCTCATTGTATTGTTTCAGGGCCACTTCAACAGCTTCCCTTATCTCTTGTTTTTGCTTTTCTGTGACGTTACCTGAAAGAATGGTTGTAAGTTCCGGGTCATCAATAATCCATGTACCGCCGACTTTAGTAGCCTGTACTTTGCCGTTTTTAACCCAGTAATATACGGTCTGTCTTGTAACATTAAGTATTTCAGCCAGTTTTGGTATTGTTATATATTCCATATTGGTCACCATTTTGACAGTTGTTAAAGTATAGCTTTATTTTTACAATTGTATCGTTTATATCAAGTTTTTACTTGAATAAAATTAAAAAAATCGTTTTTTTCGTGGATTTTTCATGATAATTGCGATTTCTTGCTGAAAAAGGTCTTTTTGTGATGTTTGATTATTATATAACAAAAGGCGATAGTTTTGTCAAGGAGATTTTTGAAAAAAGTTACAAAGGCGCAGAGGTACAAAGGCACAGAGGGCTTAATTTTGAATTGTATGATCAGCGTGTATACTGATTACTGACATATAGCCCACAAGAAAGAAAAGTAGCTATCCGGCCTCAAGTGCGTAATACACCAGTTCCCAAAGGGGCGCCCTGAACCGTCAGGCCGGATAGCTGTCCTTGCCCTAAACCCGCAACTGCAGGCCCTGACTTTTATTTATCAGCGGCGGAATAAAAAAGAGCACCGCCGCAATCACGCCCACCGCAGGCCCGGAAGAGCCCTTGAAGAACGCGAAGGACGATGCTCTTTCTATAGCAGTATCAGTTGGTGTACGGTACACCAGTATGCTTTTGTTTATAAGAACAAAAGGCATACGGTGCCCCCTATAAATTGAGAGCACCGAGCCTTCCAAACGCTTCTTCAACAACAAATCTTCCGGTTTGCGGTGAAACGTCTGAAATCTCAGTGATTTCTTATTCTGGTGGTTGTCTCTCCACCAATAATCATTCTAAAATGTTCATCGACTATATTCAAGAAAAAAGATAAATTTTTTAGGGGATAGTTAATAGTCGTTAGTTAATAGGGAATAGAAGAAGCCAGAAGTTCGCAATAGCGGATATCCCCACAATAACAGTTAATTTTGAGTTCTTAATTCTTAATACCTTGGGCATCACCTTGGGCACTTTCAGCTTCGTGAAACTTCGATTGTGGAATCAATCTTAGCGGAATATAGAAAAAGGTAAGAAAAATAAAGATATTTCTTAGTTGAAAAGAGATATTGGTGATGGAATAATGACATTAGGATTTAGAATCAAGAATATGGAATTTAGAATTAAATATGAGGTGTAGCATGACAGGAGAAGCTGATTATACTAAAGATGTAAAGAATGTATTAACTGAAATACAAACATTTGACACAAGAAAATTACCACAGGCAAATCGTCTAAGTACAAGTTTTCAATTTACAGATGCTGTTGAACCTGCAAATAGACTTATTAAGCTTTTCTCTAAGATATCATTGTCTACTCTTGACGATTTACCAGAAAGTGACTGCAATGCGATCAAGAGTAGCGCTGATGAAGTATTAAAAAGATTTAAGGAAGTACTAAAATTTGATGAAACACAACCTAATGCTTTTTCTACGAAAGAGCAATATGTGACAAACCTAAAACAAATGTATAATAATATTTTTAAAAAAATATTTAACTATATTTCTTATAGTGCAAGTGTTTCTGTTGATTTTCAAAAAATTGAAGCTGAAGCACAAAAAACAATTTCTGAAATCGACGAATTAAGACTAAATTTTGAAAAAGAAATGAATGAAACAAAGAAAAAAACAGATCAGATTTTAACGGAAGTGCGTGAAGCAGCTGCGGAGCAAGGTGTGACTCAAATGGCAAAGTATTTTAAGCAAGAATCCGAATCTCACAAAAAATCCTCAACAGGGTGGCTTTGGGGAACTTTAATATCTGCGATTTTAATGGTTGCTTATGCTGTTTCATCTATTTGGTTACATAAATGGATTTTGCCAAGCAATACACATGAAAATGTTCAATTGGGAGTAAGTAAGGTTCTAGTATTTGCGGTTTTGTCTTATTCATTGTATCTTTGTGCGAAAAACTTTCTTGTACATAAACATAATCAAATCGTAAATAGGCATAGGCAGAATGCACTAATGACTTACAGGACAATAGCTGATGCTGCAGCTGATGATAGCAATAAAGATGTGGTTATTGTTCAAGCTGCTATGTGTATATACAGCCCACAACCAACAGGATATACTAAGCAGGCGGGAGATAATACTCCAAGTACTAAATCAGTTATAGAACTTCTCACAAAACCTTTTTCGGCAGCAGGTGATTAAGGTGTAAATAAACAGAAAATAGGGAGTGAAATCTAATGAAAAAGAGAGAACTTAATAAGTTAAATAACTTTAATGATCCTATAATAAAAGAGATTTATAGCAATGTTGGAAAAAAGATTGACAAAAATCCTGAAATAACCTATTGGACAGAAGAGGCTGATAAATTACGTACGAGCGGAGACTATAAAGGTATAGCAAAAGCTGCTTGTATTTACCTTTCTTTAGCCCAAAAAGGACTCGCAAATAATAAGTACACTGAAACAAAGTTGTATCATTTTGCTGGTCATGAATTTAGGCGAATAGAAATATTTAAAAGAGCTGCAGAGTGTTATGAAAATGCAGCATTAGATGAATATAATAAGTCAATCAATAAAGGATATGAATATGATAACAAAAATTTAAAGTTTTCCCTTCGTTCTGCCGGTAGATCAAAAAGTTTATATTCAGATATCGGGGAATTAGAGGCATCTGACAGGTCACATACACTACAGCAGAACCTTAAATATACATATTATCAATTTGAAAAAAGAACGAAAATTCATCTTTTATTGTGGCGTTTATTTACAAACTATGGGGTAAGCATAAGAAAGTGGTTTGGAGTATTTTGTAGAATTATGTTGACTTTTATCGTAATATATCAAATATGTTTTTGTTGTTTTCCTGACTCTTTTAACTTTACACACGACAACAATCATATGATTATAACTCCCATTTATTTCACTTTTGTTACAGCAACTACCTTGGGTTATGGAGATATTTCCCCGGTTGCATGGTGGGCGCAGTTTATATGTTTATTGAATCTGTTTGCAGGTTGGATATTATTAGGAACCGGCATAACATTCTTTACGAGAAAATAAACTTGTTCTGCTTTACACGCAGGGAGTCATAGTTTGTGGGTAACACCACCCAAGATGAATTAGGAAGAGAGTTTTTTAAAAACCCCCGGCAATGCCGGGGGCTAACAAATTTCACGTGTCCCTATGAGACTTTGGTCGGAATGACAATATAGGAGCAAGATTGCCGCGTCGTCCTGACGGTCTCCTCGCAATGCCCCTTCGACAATGACAGTTAAATGGATTCATCCTGCGTCACTAAAGCTATGGAGAGTGAATTACCCTTATAATAACATTCAATGGAATATTAGAAGTGGTGAATTTCAAAGGGGTTATGGGATGGTATGGGGTCGAATTAGCTTGACAATCGGGGTATTAAAGTTTAAATTAGATAATCTGGGGCTGTTTTAAGGGCGGCTCAATGGCTGTTTTTTAGGGGTATTTTCAATAATGAGACGAAATTTGGCTTTCTATAGAGTATTAACCGCACTTTTTAGCATAATTTTGATCGGCTCGGCTTTGGCGGTGGATACCGTTTCAATTGACCGTGTTCGCGATAAGAGCGTACTTTCGAGCGGCGATTTTGTTGTAATCGATAATTTTATACAGGAGGCGATCGAAGAGATCGTAGGCTTTGCAGATTTTACGAATGCTGCTCGGGCGCGTGCAATAATAACGACTCGTCAAAGTGATCAGGCACAATATAAGGAAAGATATTCAAAGTCGCTGGAGAAGGAAATTAAAAAGGCGATGCGGCAGTCGGATGGCTTCGAAGAGATCAAGAAGAATCGTGCGCAGATGAATCTGATGATACTGGTTTCGGAGTTGGCGGATGTTCGGCTGATAGATATAGCGCTTGGAGAATTGCAAAATAGCGATAAGACAGTTTGTTACTGGGCGGTGAGCGCCCTGAGTAATAAGAAGCTTATCGAGCAGATCGCTGAACCGTCGGAGTTGGCGAAAATTCAGAATAGTTTGAAAGCGGCGACTAAGAGTGCGAGTCCAGAGATCGCGAGCTTGATGCTGGAGTTTGCGGCTGTGGCTAAGAAGAGCGAACCTTTGCTTTTTGCTATTGCGGATGCGCGTATAGCAGGGTATGCTAAGTGGTCAACTAGCGCAGGCATGGTTGATGTCGAGCTAATAAGAGCGCTTTGTGATAAGATGCTTGCGAATGACGATCACGCGAAGGCTTGTGGACAGCGGTTCGGGCAGCTATATTCGTACGCGATGCAGAAGTATGAGATGTATCTGAATGAACAGGCGAAGCTCAGTGATGTTGAAAAGCGATATATTGCGTCGATGCTGATCGAGGTAGAACGGACATACATTGAAAAGCTGACCGGATTTCAGCAGTCATTGATAAAGACTGCTATTCAAAGGAAAGATGCCAATGTTATTCGTCTGGAACGCGAACGCCTGCTGGGTAAAGACGGCAGTAAGGGTGTGATACCGGAGAAGTTCGGATTCGATTATGGTAAGGATAAGGCTGGTAAGGTTATGAAGAAGCCTGCGGTTTTGTCGGTGCCGATGAAATAAGGGAAATTGAGCTCAAATTGTGCGTTAAAACAAACATTGGAGGTTTGTTTATATGAATAGCCGCCGAGGTGTCGGAGCATTTCTGTTTGCAGCATTCCTTATCGTAATTATCGTTCTGCAAATCATTTCTATGGTCCGTTCGGATCGTCTTTATAACGCACTTAATGATCTTGATGATATTTTCAGCGGCAGGAAAGTTATTTCACAGAGCAGCGATGCCGATCTCGAAAAAGCAGAAGAGGGGGATTGGCTGGTGTGGGGGCTGAAGAATGAGCCTTCGACGGTTAATCCTATTGTGCGAAGGGATATTTACGCGGAGTGGATATTGTGGC
>JANQHJ010000082.1 GCA_028282745.1 Sedimentisphaerales bacterium
AAATGATACAGTGGTTCCTTCTGCCGGTAATCTCATTACATTCAACATCGAAGGGCCTGGTAAGATCATCGGTGTAGATAACGCCGACCTGAACAGCATGGAAAGCTGCAAGGGCAATCAGAGAAAAGCTTATCGCGGGACATGTATGGCTGTGGTACAGGCTACTGATAAAGCTGGCAAGATCATATTGAAAGCAAGTTCGCCGGGCTTGGAATCTTCAAGCGTTGAAATATCGAGCGCCAAATAGAAGGACGATTGACAGGCTTTACGAAAAGCTTGATATAAACCGGAACAGTCTCCTTCATTATTATCGTCAGTCTATTTGTTATAGCATAGCCCAAGGCAGGATTATTAATCCCTTAAATTCAAGTAAATTGTCCCCGCCATAAATTAAAATGCCAGAATGCCTGGGATTGTTAGTGATGTTACGCCAGAAATTTAATTCCTTGATCAAATTATCGTTGAATGTCTGGCTGGATTTAATTCCTATAGGTAAAAGTTCATCGCCTCTGCTAATTAATAAATCAATTTCATTTCCACCGGAATCTCGCCAATAAAACATATCAGGTTCTTGTCGTCTGTTATAATAATTTTTTATAAACTCATCTATTACCCATGTCTCGAATATATGGCCTCTCATATCACTCTTTCGCAATTCCTCAAATGAACGTATCCTTAAAAGATGGCACAGCAGACCTGTATCAGTAAAATATAATTTGGGGCTCTTGATCAACCTCTTATTGAAATTTTTATAATGCGGCCTTAACAACTTGATTATGAAACTGCACTCAAGTATGGACAGCCATTTCCTGGCTGTTTTCGATGTTATACCACAATCAGATGAAAGAGACGTTATGTTTAGTATCTGCCCTGACATGGCAGCACAGAATCTCATAAATCTTTGGAACGTTTCTACATCACCGATATTGGATATTAACCTGACATCACGTTCAATATAACTAAGAAGATAGTCCTGTAGCCATTCCTGTGGCTCTAAATGCCGGTCATGTATTCTTGGATAGAAACCTGTAAATAACATCTCGTAGAGATCACCTGTTTTTTTCTTTCTGGTCGGTGCTTTCAAATTATCAATTTTATCTATATCAATCGGCTTAGAACCTTTTAGTTCAGCCTTACTAAAAGGTAGAAGGTGAAATATCGCACACCGTCCAGCCAGAGACTGTGTAATATTTTCCATGAGCAGGAAATTATGAGAACCAGTAAGAATGAATCTGCCTGGCCTGTTCTCTGTATCAACAATGGTCTGAATATAAGAAAAGAGCTCAGGTACTTTCTGAGCTTCATCAATAATTACATTCCCGGTATATTGATCAAGAAAGCCCCTTGGGTCTTCTCTGGCTATCTTGGTATTATCCGGCTCTTCAAGGGATACATACTGGTAACCCCTAAACGCATGACGGGCCAATGTGGTTTTACCTGATTGGCGAGGCCCTGTAATTGTCAGGACCGGATATTTTTTCGCTGCCTGGGCCAGTTTTTCCGACAACTCTCTTTTTATCATAACAAATCCCTGTCTCTGTAAATAGGATACTATACTACTTGTATATCATATATTATAATCGTCATATTACAAGAGTCATATTAGCTATTTTACGATTTTTTTATCTGGAGTGCTCCAAGAGACTTGACAACATTTACACCAAGTTGTTACACTTGCAAGACTTAGGAAATGAGGCGCCCGTAGCTCAATTGGATAGAGTCGCGGACTTCGAATCCGAAGGTTGCAGGTTCGAGTCCTGCCGGGCGCGTTGTTTAACTTATATATCCGGGCATGCGGCCCAGACATCTTAAAAGCCTTTTTTTCGCTCGAAACCGCCAGTCTTTCTATCATTCATTTGCAATAATTTTGTTTTGTTTTGCGTTTTATTTGTAGTATCTTAATAATATCCAGGCTAATTGCCTAAGCTATCCTGGGAAATTGTAATGCAGGAAAGCATTGCCTATGAAGAACGCTTGTAAGTTATTGTTAATAACAGTTTTACTGTTAGCTAGCACATTTGCCTTTCCCGCATGGGGCCAAGCCTCTAATCTATATGAAAAGCCCGGGCCATTCGTGCCGTTCAACTCTATAGATGAGCATGTCTTAGCTAAACTGAAAGAGCATAATATAAAACCCGCAAATTTGTGCTCCGATGCGGTTTTTGTACGCAGGGTCTATCTGGACGTGATAGGTATTCTGCCCGATGGGCCTGAAGTGCGAGAATTTCTTAGAGATACCAGTAAAAATAAACGCGCCAAACTTATAGATAAGCTGTTAGCCAGAGATGAGTTTGCAGAGTACTGGTCATTGAAATGGAGCGATATCCTTCGTATCAAAGCGGAATACCCTATAAAGCTCTGGCCTAACGCTGTGCAGGCATACCACCGTTGGATCTATGAGTGCTTAAGAGAAAATAAGCCTTATGAAAAAATAGCCCGCGAAATGCTGACATCCAGCGGTAGTAATTTTCGCGTACCGCAGGTTAACTTTTATCGTGCTGTTCAACAGAAAAATCCGTCATCGATAGCCAGTGCGATAGCTCTTACTTTTATGGGTACTCGTCTTGAAAAATGGCCGGAAGATAAAAGAAAGAATCTGGAAGTTTTCTTTTCAAGAGTTGCCTACAAGACGACAGCGGAATGGAAGGAAGAAATAGTATATCTCGATCCATCCGCAACGGAATCTATTAACGCAACTTTACCGGATGGTAAAAAAGTTCAGATTAAGCCGGGACAGGATCCACGGCAGGTATTCGCTGACTGGTTGGTCAGTCCCGATAATCCATATTTTGCCCAAGCAATTGTCAATCGGATATGGTTCTGGCTGATGGGCAGAGGCATTGTTCAAGAGCCGGATGATATTAGAAAAGATAATTTGCCCTGCAATCCTGAACTTTTGGCTTTTTTGGAAAAGGAACTGGTTAAATCAAAGTATGATCTTAAACACATATATAAACTTATCCTAAACTCAAGGACATACCAGCAATCTTCAATACCGCAGAGTAACAGTAAGGAGATTGAGAGTTTATTCGCATGTTATCCTATTCGTCAGCTTGACGCTGAGGTACTGGTTGACGCTTTGTGTAAAATTACCGGCACTAAGGAAAGTTACCAAAGCCCAATCCCTGAGCCATTCACCTATGTTCCTGAAGAACACCGTTCGATTAACCTGGCTGACGGAAGTATAACTAGCCAATTTCTTGAGATGTTCGGCAGACCCAGCCGTGACTCCGGTTTGCTGACTGAGCGTAATAACACACCGTCAGATTCTCAGAGACTCCATATGCTCAACTCAACTCACATTCAAAAAAAGATAGAGCAAGGGCCGAAACTGCGTAATATGGTCAAGATTGGAAATCGCAAGCCGAATCTGCTTATCGAGATGCTTTATTTAAATATTCTTTCACGAAAGCCAACTGCGGAAGAAACTCGAATAGTAAAAGAGTATTTTAAAACTAAAGGTATTAACAGGGGCCAGGCAATTAATGATATAATCTGGGCGCTGATAAATTCGAAGGAATTCCTTTTTAAGCATTAATTACGGGATGGTATCATGAACTTAGAAAATAGAAATGAAAATAATATAACACGTCGTCATGCTTTGAAGATCGGGCTTGCAGGCACTGCGGGTTTATCTATGCTCGATAGTAACATGCTCGCCAAGGCATCGCAGCAGATAAAGCCTGCGACGGCAGTCAAGGCAAAAGCGAAATCAATCATTCAAATATGGATGTGGGGAGGCCCCAGTCACATTGATACGTTCGACCCTAAACCCGAAGCCGGTTATGATTATTGCGGCCCTCTCAATAAGGCAATCGAAACCAATGTAAAGGGAATCAGGATAAACGCATCACTGCCATTACTCGCTAAGCAAGCGGATAAATATTCGATCCTCCGGGGCATGACACATGGGATCAATGGGCACGAAACAGCCTCTTATCTGGTTCAGACAGGACATAAACAAGGTCGAATACTTTTTCCATGTATCGGTGCAGTGGTCTCAGCGTTAAAGGGGTATGACAGAGGCTATAAAGGATTAATACCGCCTTATATCGTGCTGACTCAGCCCCAGGGTCGTTTCTCCGAAGCCGGATTTTTAGGTATGAAATATAAGCCCTTTTCTACAGGCGGCGATCCGAATAAGAATCCATTCATTGTCGAAGGTATTGTAGCTAAAGGCATATCAGATAAAAGACAATTAAGCAGACGCGAGCTTCTTCACAAACTTGATACTCTTGGCAAAGCTACACCCAATAATCATCTATTAAAGAAGCTCGAAGCTTGTGAAGAAAATGCTTATGAATTGATGTACGGCGATGCGAAGAAACTTTTCGATTTATCTACAGAAAAAGACAAGGTCAGAAACGATTACGGCAGAAACACATTCGGGCAATCTTGCCTCATGGCTCGGCGGCTTGTTGAAAACGGCGTACCATACGTGACTATTAATTACAAAGGCTGGGACACTCATAAACAACATTTCCAGTCAATGAATCGTAAACTGCCGGAAATGGATAAGGCAATGGCGATGCTGCTGCAGGATCTATCGGACAGAGGATTACTCAACAGCACGATAGTCTGGTGGGGCGGCGAGTTCGGCAGAGGGCCGAAAGTACAATGGAAACCGCCATGGAACGGCGGCAGAAGTCACTATGGTAAATGCTTTACGAGCGTCGTAGCCGGCGGTGGTTTTAAAGGCGGTCAAGTTGTCGGAGCCTCAAACGAAAACGGAACAGAGGTTGCCGAGCGACCGGTTTATCCGCCGAATCTGCTCGGAAGTATGTACGAATTGATGGGGATAGACCCTGAGGGGCAAATGCCAAATAATGCAGGTCTGAATGTTAAAGTTTTGCCAGATACCCAGAAGGGAAAAGGCAGATTAAAAGAAATTATGTAATATGAATGGCTCAGGAAGAACAATCTGTTATCAAAAATTGTTACTGTTATCAGCCCTGTCATTGTCGTTTATCTGTCAAGCGGCGGATGAACGTAAGCCGCATATAGGCTATCTGTATCCGGCGGGAGGTCGGCAAGGCAGTGAAGTTTATGTCACGGTGGGCGGGCAATTTTTAAGAGGCGCAACCAATGTTGATGTTTCCGGTTTCGGAGTAAAAGCTACTGTGGTTAAGTATTACAAGCCGATCTTCAATATTAACAGGGAAGAGCGAGAGCTTCTCCAATCAAGATTTGCTGAAGTAAGAGACAAACGGCTGGTTGAATTGGGTGTTGATCCAGATAAAATACCAAAAAGAAAAGGCTCCAATAAACCAAAAGGCAAATCTGCTGATAAAAAACAGCAAGACAAAACACAGAAATCAGAAGTCAAAATGCTCCAGCATCCCTTGTTCGAAGATTTAGATGGTAAAAGCCTAAGAGACTTAGCCCATATCAGAGAAATGATTTTTGAATCTCGAAAGAAAAGTCAAAGAAACCGACAACTCGCGGAGATGGTGCTGCTAAAAGTCAATATCAGCAATAATGCAAGGCCCGGTTTTAGAGAACTTAGAATACAAGGACCATCAGGTCTTACTAATCCAATATCTTTCCAGGTTGATCAATTACCGGAAATCAGAGAGCTGGAACCCAATGACGAAAGAGCAAATCCCGACCTTCCGCAAATTGCCAGATTTTTAAATAATAAAGAAGCAACTAAGACCAAGTTAATAGAACTGCCGGTCGTTCTCAATGGACAAATAATGCCGGGCGACGTAGATAGATTTCGATTCAAAGCCAAACAAGGTCAAAATCTTGTGATCGAAACTCACGCCAGGAATCTTATACCATACTTAGCTGACGCGGTTCCGGGATGGTTCCAGGCTGTGGTGAGTCTATACGATGAAAAAGGTAATGAGGTAGCTTTCGCGGATGATTACAAATTCAACCCTGATCCTGTTCTATTATACAAGATACCTAAAACCGGAGAATATGAACTGCAAATCCGCGACTCAATCTACAGGGGCCGCGAGGATTTTGTGTACAGGATATCCGTTAGCGAACGGCCTTTTGTTACTGGTATGTTCCCTCTAAGCGGTAAAATTTCAAGTACTATGGTCGCTTCTGTGGAAGGCTGGAATTTAGAACACTCTAAATTACCACTTGATACAAGGCGAAGCTCGGAAGACATCCGGGAGCTGACCTGCCGTAATGAAAAAATGGTATCGAATCCTTTGACCTACACTGTCAATAAACTGCCCCACTGCACATCAAATGAGCCTAATGATACAATAAAAACCGCACAGAGGCTTAGTCTTCCTACAATGGTCAACGGGCGTATTGATAAGAGCGGTGATGTCGATGTTTATGAACTGTCAGGCAAAGCGGGGGAAAAAATCGTTGCTGAAGTTTATGCCCGCAGACTTAATTCCCCGGTGGATTCTCTGCTTAGGCTGACAGACTCGACAGGCAAAGTAATAGCTTTGAATGATGATTATGTAATCAAGGAGCAACATCTACACAAAGATATTTCAGGATTGGTAACTCATCATGCAGATTCATATTTAACTGCCAAGTTACCCAAAAACGGGAAATATTATTTGCATATATCCGACACTCAGCAGCAAGGCGGCAGCCAATACGCTTACAGCTTACGAGTCGGGCCGCCACAGCCGGACTACGAGCTTCGCATGACACCATCAAGCCTTTCGGTGACGAACGGGCGGCTTGTACCTTTTACTGTATATGTTTTGAGAAAGGACGGTTTTGACGGTGAGGTAAAGATAGTTGTTAAAGATAAAGAGTCAGGATTTAAAATCGGCGGCGCAAGGATACCGCCCAAGTGTGACCGTATTCGCATGACACTCGAAGCACCTGTCACTAAAGACACCAAACCTGTGGCCCTGACGCTGTTCGGTGTCGCTAAAATTAATGGTAGAACCGTAAGGAACTATGTCATACCAGCCGAGGATATGATGCAGGCATTTCTGTACAGGCACCTGGTGCCCTGCCAGCAGCTAAAAGTGGCCGTTAAAAAGACCAGGTGGAAAGTCAATCCTTTTCAATTGATAGACTATCGGCCAGCTCGCATTAAAGCTGGTGATTCAATTACTGTGAAAGTCAAAACTTACAAGCCTAAATCGTTACAGAAGATCGACCTTGAGCTTATCGATGCCCCTGAGGGGGTATCAGTGAGTAAAGTAATCAACATTCCTCAAGGTTTTTCTTTCAGGATCATGACAGATAAGAACGTGATCGAAAAAGACATCGCTAATAACCTGATCGTTGAAACATTCGCAACACACAAGCAAAAGCAAGAAAAGGGTAAAGCCGTTAAGAAGGCTCGGCGATCCTCAATGGGTGTTCTACCGGCAATACCAATTGAAGTTATATCTGAGAAAAAGGAACAAGTCGCAAAGCTGTAGGGCTATTTTCAATACCCTGAAAAAGGCATTTACAGGCACTTCAATTTTTATGCTAAATTCTTATGGCTAAAGAATTAATTTTCAATATATTGCAATATAAGCTCATTTTCATGCGTTTAGATTCATGTAAATGGGTGCTATTTTTATATCAATAATGAGTGGCTGTTAAATATGGAAGTTGTAAAATCATCTACTTTTGAAGTTCGTCGTTTTGAGAGAAAAAGCTGCACAGAGCAATGGCTCAATTATTCTAACGATATTGATCATTTGCAGGAGGTTTTTGATTATCTTAAAGCCCGGCATTGTGATGTGATTTCCATAAGGCTAATATCCGACAGTGAAACAATAGAAAAGGCTATTTCCATTTACAGAAAGAATTTCGGGGATGAGTTCTGCCCGCCGCTTTGTCTTTTAGAAGATGACGGCTCTTTAAAG
>JANQHJ010000005.1 GCA_028282745.1 Sedimentisphaerales bacterium
AGAGAAGCTGGATACGAACTTCAAGTTCGCCAGCTCCTCGCCAAGCGCCCAAGTGAGCGGCGAGTCTTTGGTGTGGAAGGTCGGCGTGCTTGAACCAAAAGCAAGCAAGAAGCTCAAGGTTACAGGCAGCGCAACTGCGCCGGAATGCATCCAGACCTGCGCTACGGTCAGCTATACTGTACCGGCATGTGCCAATGTTGAGGTAGTACAGCCGGCGCTGCGTCTGACCAAGACAGCACCGAAGGAAGTATTGCTTTGCGATCCGATACCTGTAAAGATGACAGTGACAAATACTGGTACCGGTTTGGCAAGAAATGTTAAGGTTACCGATACTTTGCCGGCTGGTTTAACAACTACTGACGGCAGGAAAAGCGTAACGCTTAACGCAGGTACACTGGCGGCAGGGCAATCGAAGTCGTTCTCGATGAACCTCAAGGCTTCGAAAACAGGCACATATGTCAATAAGGCAACGGCAGCGTCAACAGACGGCCTCAAAGCTCAGGCGAGCACCACGACAGTGGTCAAACAGCCTGTACTTGCCATTAGCAAAACCGGCCCGCAGAAACGCTATCTCGGAAGGAGCGTTACCTATGACGTAACTGTCGCTAATAAGGGCAACGCAGCCGCAGCTAATACGGTTGTCGTAGATACACTGCCTTCAGGGGCCAAGTTTGTATCTGCTACAGCAGGTGGTAAGCTCAGCGGCAATACCGTTACATGGCAGCTCGGCACGCTCAAAGTCGGCGCCAGCAAGAAAGTTAGCGTAACCGTAATGCCGAACTCTGCAGGCACCATCAAGAACGTTGCCAAGGCAACAGCTACCTGCGCAAGCGGCGTAAGCTCTTCGACCTCTACAGTAATCGCTGGAATACCTGCGGTGCTGCTCGAGGTAATCGACATCGACGATCCTGTTGAATTGGGCAGCGGTACTACCTATGTCATAACAGCGACTAACCAGGGTAGTGCGGTAGGCACAAATATCAAGATCGACTGTGAACTGGAAGACAATATGAGCTATGTCTCCTCCAGCGGCGCAACAAGAGGCCAGGCAGTAGGCAATAAGGTCAGTTTCGCTCCTCTGGGACGTCTCGCACCGAAGGCCAAAGCTACCTGGAGAGTTAAGGTCAAGGCCCTTAAGGCAGGCGATGTTCGCTTCAAGGTTACTATGAATACCGACCAGATCACGCGTCCGGTCCAGGAAACCGAAGCAACACACCTGTATGAATAAGAATAAATAATCGATAGTTGAAGGCGCCCCGAAAAAATAATACAAATTCAGGGGCGCCTTTTTTTATGATAATTATCAAAGGATAAATATTTTGTTTTTACAAATACCCTTAAAGCAATCATAATGATAACCATTAACTGGTTTAATTTAAGGGGACATAACCATGAAAACTATATTAAACATCTTTCTAATAATTTCCGTGGTCTGTTTGGCCGGATGCCATAGTGTTGACGGCAGCTACCAGCAGGGCTATGACTTCAGCAATCTCGATAAACTGGCGGTCATAGAAGTGCAAGGCCAGCTCAAAGGCCCCGGTGCAAGAAATCAGATCGCCGACTTCTTCACAATGGAGCTTATGAAGAAAGGCTACTCGGCCATAGAGCGTAACCAGGTACAGGCTATTCTTAAAGAACAGGAATTTCAGCAGTCGGATGTAACTACCAACGAGCAGGCCGCTGAAGCAGGCAAAATTCTAAATGTTCCAGCTGTTCTGATGGTCAACGTTCCAAGGTTCGGTCAGAAGATTCACATGACTGCAAAGCTGATAGATGTCGAGGACAGCAGCGTGCTCTGGATATCGACCGGAGAAGGCGATACCCAGAAAACTCTTGCGACAATTCTCGGCGCGGTAGCCGGTGCAGTTGTGGGTGTTGTATCGACCGGTGAAGATGACCAGGTTATAGGTGGTGTTGCAGGTGGTGCAATCGGCGGGGCAGCTGGTTATTTATTGACTCCTGACGAAGCGAAAAAAGCAAAAGAGATCATAAAGGCAATGTTCAAGGATATGCCTTCGAGAGTGAAAACTATATGATATACTATTAATTTATTTAAGGATCGGGAAAATGAGTCAGATTATGGCTGTGGTAATTACGTTTTTAACCGCATATGGTTTTAGGGTTTTAGGTGCGGTACTAATCTTTTTCATTGGTCGTTGGGTAGCCGGGCTGCTCGCAGCAACTGTCGGTAAAACAATGAAAAAGACAAATACAGAGCCCACCTTGATTAAATTTACGGTAAGCCTTGTCAACATTGCTTTGATGACTTTTGTAATAATTGGGGCACTGGCGGTGCTGGGTATCCAGACAGCTTCGTTCATAGCTGTCATTGGTGCTGCTGGTTTGGCTGTAGGCCTGGCACTGCAGGGTTCGCTTTCGAATTTTGCGGCAGGGGTTTTGATGATGATCTTTAAACCTTTCAAGGTCGGTGACTTTATTGAAGCCGGAGGGGCTAAGGGCACAGTCAAAGAGATACAGATATTCAATACGGTTCTCGCCTCACCCGACAACATTAAAGTCATCATTCCAAATTCCCAGGTTACAGGCGGCAATATCCTGAACTACTCAGTCAATGGGACACGCAGGGTTGATATGGTAGTCGGTGTTTCTTATGAAGATGACCTGAAAAAGGCCAAGCAGGTTATCGAGTCGGTGCTTGCAAAAGACACAAGAATTCTTGAGGACCCGGCCCCTACAGTAGCTGTTTCAGAGCTTGCCGACAGCAGCGTGAATTTTGTAGTCCGGCCGTGGTGTAAATCGGCTGATTACTGGGATGTCTTATTCGATACAACCACTAATATTAAAATAGCATTGGACGACAGCGGGATATCAATACCGTTCCCACAGCGGGATATTCATATTATTGACGGTAAAGTAGCATAAAATATTTACGAGAAGGCTAATTATATAAAAAGGGCTGCCCAAGGATGGACAGCCCTTATAATAGAAAGTTATGACAGAGCGTGGGCAAAAAAAGGTTTCACTTCTTCGAGAAGTTCTTGAAGGGATATACAAAAAGTATAATCGCTTTGAACTGATCGCTCCGGATCCGCTGCAATTTGTTTACAAATATAAAAATAAGCCGGATATGGAGGTCGCTGGTTTTTTGGCTTCGGCTTTGGCTTACGGCAGGGTGCAGCAGATAGAAAAAAGCGTTACTGATCTTCTGGGCAGGATGGGGAAAGGCCCGTTTGATTTTACTGTCAACTTTAATAGTAGAAATCGAAAGCTGCTCGAAGGATTCAAGCATCGATTTAACACTGCTGACGACATAGCTAACCTGCTAAAACTATTACGCGGCGCTATCAAAAAATACGGCAGTATCGAAGGATGCTTTTTGGCCGGATACCAGAAAGACGACAAGGATATTGTGCAGTCACTTTCTAATTTCTGCTCCCGCCTGCTGAGCGGATACACCGACAAAAGCGGCGGGGCGGTTCCTAAAGGATTGATGTATCTGCTGAGCGACCCAGCCAGGGGCAGCGCATGCAAAAGACTTAATATGTATCTTCGCTGGATGGTGCGCGATGACGATGTGGATGCGGGCTTGTGGAAGTCAATAGATAAAGCAAAACTTATCGTGCCGATCGACACACATATGGAAAGGCTTTGTAAAATACTCGGATTATATAATCGTAAAACTGTTTCTATGAAAGCCGCCAGAGAGATAACAGAAAGTTTTGCCGAAATAGAGTCCGACGATCCTGTTAAGTATGATTTTGCTCTTTCACGCATAGGTATAATCGAGGACTGCACAGGCAAGTATCGCCCGCAGTGTAAGCAGTGTGAACTATTCAAAAATTACTGCAGTAACAAATAACACTCTTTTGAATCAGGCTTGCACTTATTCGGATTTCTGAATAATTTCACCTACCCATCCATCGCCGTAGAATTGCGGCTGATAATTCAATAGCAGAGAAATATTTGTGTTAGTTTTCTGTTAGGGCTGTTGCATTATAAAAAATATAGTGTATATTTCGCTGTGTGGCGAAATATCGAAATATAAAATTAGGGCAAACTGTTAATATGATGCAGGCGATTAGCGATGTCAGTCGGTTGCGGATCATAATGGGGCTTAGTGGTGGTGAAAGGTGTGTATGTAAACTTACGGCTTTATTGGGATTGGCGCCTTCGACCGTATCAAAGCATTTATCCATACTCAGACGAGCAGGTTTAGTAGAATCGAGAAGAGACGGCACATGGATGTATTACAGGCTTGTCAAAACCGAGCCTGAAATTCAAAAGCTGCTCAAATATCTAAGCTCTGTGTTGGCCGGGGATAAACAAATAATTGAAGACCAGAAGACCCTTACCAGGATCGAAAAGAATAGACAGGAAAATTTATGTCCGAGCAAAAAGAAAAGCTAAAAATTCTGTTTCTTTGTACCGGCAACTCATGTCGCAGTCAAATGGCAGAAGGCTGGGCAAGGCATCTAAAAGGTGACATCATCGAAGCTTTCTCCGCCGGAACAATGAGGACGCATGTAAACGAAACAGCTATCGAAATAATGGCGGAAGCCGGCGTAGATATATCCAACCACAAGTCGGAACATTTTGAAGATTATCAATGTATAGACTTTGATTACGTGGTTACGGTTTGCGATAATGCCCGTGAAAGCTGCCCTGTCTGGCCGGGCGATTGCAAGATGGTCCACAGGGCTTTTAATGATCCATCATTTGTAACAGGCACAAGGCAGGAAGTGCTTGATGCTTTTCGCAAGACAAGAGACGAAATAAAAGCATTCATTGAAACCATGCCTGAGAGTCTGGAGCAGGCTTGATATCAGAATTTCTGAAAGGGATTTTAAATGAGTAATGATGACAGCGGAAAAGGCCTAAGCATTTTTGAGAAATATCTTACCGTGTGGGTTATACTTTGTATCGTCGCGGGCATCGGTCTGGGAAAAATTGCCCCTGGTTTTGCCGTTTGGCTCGACGGTTTGAGTATCGGTGTAAAAGGCGCTCCTGTAGTTTCGGTTCCTATAGCTATTTGTCTTTTCTGTATGATGTATCCGATCATGGTTAAGATCGATTTCGCAAGAGTTATAAAAGCAGGCAAGAGCGTTAAACCTGTCGGTCTCACTCTATTTATAAACTGGGCGGTCAAGCCTTTTACCATGTATATAATAGCCCTTTTTTTCCTGGGATTCTTATTTAAAGGGGTGATCGGCACCGAGGCAACCGATATAGTCAAACTGCCATTAGGCGCCTCAGCTGAGGTGGGTCAAGAGTATGGTGCTGGCACAGTGATATTGTCAGAAGATGGCGTTAAAATGCTCCAGGTACCTCTCTGGAGAAGTTATCTGGCCGGTTGTATTTTACTGGGTATCGCACCTTGCACTGCGATGGTTTTGGTTTGGGGATTTCTGGCCCGTGGCAACGACGGCCATACTTTGGTAATGGTTGCCATAAATTCACTGATGATGCTGTTGCTATACGGGCCGTTGGGGGGCTTTCTTTTAGGGGTCGGTAAACTGCCCGTTCCATGGCAGGCCCTTCTGCTGTCACTTTTAATATATGTTGCACTTCCTCTGGCATCCGGCTTTATTTCGCGCAAATGGATTATAGCTCATAAAGGGCAGCAGTGGTTCGAGGAGAAATTCCTGCATATCCTCACGCCGATAACGATAATTGCACTGCTGGTGACATTAGTATTATTATTCAGCTTAAAAGGTGAGACGATCCTTTCGAATCCCTTGACTATTCTTTGGATAGCAATACCATTATTCATCCAGACGATCCTTATCTTCGGATTGGGTTACGGCCTGGCTAAGCTGTTAAAGCTAAGCTATCAGGACGCTGCTCCGTCGGCTATGATCGGAGCTTCGAATCATTTCGAGGTGGCTATCGCGACAGCTGCAATGCTGTTCGGGCTCTCGTCAGGCGCCGCTCTTGCTACGGTAGTTGGGGTATTGATCGAAGTGCCTGTAATGCTAATGCTGGTTAAGATATGCCTGCGAAGTCAGGATTGGTTTGAACCGAGCCTGGGATCTGTGGATTAAAACTTTTTGTAATTATAGCTGTTTTAGCCTACAATCAGTTCCATGGATTCACAAAAGCTCGAAAAATACAGCTCCGCGATAACACTTTCGGATATGGAGATATTCGTCTTCCCGGAACTAATGTACTCTTTGGTACTTGCCAATATAATGAGCCCGATCATCTGGAAGTGGCGGCAAGAGGATTGCTTTAAGAAATTAGAAGGCAAAAACAGCTACCGCAAGCTGATGCGTCTGAAACAATACGTGATGGACGAGTTCGAATTCAATCTCGATCTCGAGACATGGGGCCTGACAAATCAGCAAGTAGAGCTAAAAAGATTCGAGCCGGTCATATCACCGGTGGACATCGCAAAAAGCAACGCCTTGTTCGGTTATCAGGGCGATAAATATTATTTTGATGTCGATATTCGTAGGCACTTCGGGCTGGACAAGTATGATGGTGACGTTATTCCATACTGGAAGACCGAGACGATAGAAGCTATGGCGGCTTTTCGATTGAAGAAAGATTATACCGTCGGTGCGGGTGAGTGCGTATCACTGGCTGCCCTTTATGCCGCCGCGGCTTTCGTTATCTGCGGTATCCCGCTCGAAGATATTTATATGATATTAACGCCGCTGCATTCGCAAAATTTCCTGGATATTAACCAGGGCGTACTGACTAATAACCGAAGATTAGTCACTAAAACGATGTGGTTCAACGGCACTGAAATATCGAACAAGGCCCAGCGAGCCCTTCGAAATGAGAATGTAACAATCGTCGCACACAACAGCGGCTATATCCATTGCTTGTACGATAAAGCCACCATCGACAAAACAGCTTATGGAAAATTCTCCGACAAACTCGGCGAATATCTTTCAGAGGGTGTTAGCCTTTTAACTCTTTCGAATTTTCTTCGAATTCACCCCGAATACCATGAGAATTTCCAGTTCTGCTGCGAGGGCTGTCATGGCGGCGATAAATTCGCACCAGCCGAAGTTCTATTTGCTTACGAGCGTGACAGTAATTTCAGGATAGCAGAAGAAACTTTCGAGAAATTAATAAAGGAAGTTTCCGATCAGGATATTCTCAGGGATAAACTGCCGGACAGGATGTGTGGTCAACAGTTCATAAAATTTCTGATTTATGAGGAGTTGGACATTCGTAACAAAAGTGATTGGCCGGCTGTTAAAAATTATCTCGGCCCATTCGTGCCGCAGGTAGATAAATTCCTCGAAGAGCTTACAGACTTTCTTCATATCAATGCCAGGTTGCCGAATCCGCAAAAGGAGTATATCGAAAGCTCACCGATAAAAATTACCGTAGATATGGACAGGCAGCAAGTTATTGATTATCTGCAATCTATCCGAACGGAAAATGAAACAGCTGACCTTGCTTTTTACGCATACCGTGACATGGAAAATGTTCAGTGGCAGCCGTTCGTTAAAGCCGCGATAGAGCGTAATCCGGTTAGCATCGAGATGGCCGAAGCTTTGAGCGATGAACAGGTTTATAATTGGCTGAAGGAAATGGCGGCGGATTCGATTTATGACGCAAAGCGTCTCGCCCAGCCTGACGAGGTTGTGAACTATGGCAGTGGTGACGGGCTGGAAAAGGCCTTTACTATGGCTAATATTTTAAAGGCCAGGGATGCTGATCTTATCATTGAAATAATTTCAGACGGCGCCAAGGCAATAGTCAAAGCGGGACAGGAATTTATTTTTAGCTCACAAAAGGGCATAAACCGCAAAATCAGCATATAAATTCGGAAAATCTGAACATTTTTTAATAATTTTCTTTTTTATATTGACGATTGATATAAGTAGGACTATATTAGTCTTATATAAGTGGTTGTATTCAGGAAATGAGTATGGATGTACTTAGAAGAAACACTGATTATGCTTTACGGGCTATGGTTTATCTGGCCCGGCAGTACAGTCAAGGCCCAGCCTCGACCAGGGATATTGCTGCATCAGAGGTTATATCTTATCAATTGGCATGTAAGCTGATGCAGAAACTTGCATCAAAGAAGCTGGTGAAAAGTGTAATGGGCGCAAAGGGCGGGTATATTCTTGCCAAAAAACCGGAAAAAATAGACATAGGCCAAGTTGTTAAAGCCATACAGGGGCCTATCAATCTTAACCGCTGCCTGTTAGGCAGTTTTAAATGTCCCAAGAAAAAAGATTGCCCGGTCAGGACAAAGCTCGGCGATCTGCAGGACCATATTGATGGGTATTTTAAGAAGGTAACTTTAGCTGACCTTATTAAGGCTTAATTTTATGACTGGCAATACCGAAAAGAAAAAATTATTAGAGATTTGTGTGGGCAAGTCGCAGGATATGGCTTCTCTTATCGATTACAGTGACGATTCGGTAGTCAGCAAAACCATCGTCGATAAACCTGCCGGTACATTGACGTTGTTCGCGTTCGATTCCGGGCAGGGGCTTAGCGAGCACACCGCACCTTATGACGCAACGGTACAGGTAGTCGATGGTTCGGCGATAATCACCATAGGCGACGAACAGGTGAAAGTTGATGCGGGTCAAATTGTGATAATGCCGGCCAATATTCCGCATTCGGTTTCAGCGGTAGAGAAATTTAAAATGATGCTGATAATGATAAGGTCTAAAGAATGATCGAAAAAACATTTATAGTATATAACAAAAAGAAGACAAATGCCGGTTTTGACTATGCTCTGTAGAAAAGTTATAACATCAGGTCATTGCGAGCGCAGCGAAGCAATCTTAAACGTTCAAAGATCAAGATTGCCGCAGTCGCTATTGCTCCTTCGCAATGACTTTAATCTTCTTTTCTACAAAGCATTAGAGACTCTTAGAATAAATACCGGTAAAAGTGTAGCGAAGAGGCTCTACTTGAATTAAACTCTTAAGTGAGGAATTAGAAAATATTTTTGGAGATATTACAATGAACATGATGTGCTATCAATGTGAACAAACGGCTAAGGGGACCGGCTGTACCGCGATGGGCGTCTGCGGCAAGAATCCTGAGGTCGCGGCGTTACAGGATTTGCTGATATATGCTTTAAAGGACATTGCCCGTTACGCCCATAGGGCAAGAGTTCTCGGCGCGATCGACAATGATGTCGATGTCTTTGTTATCAAGGGGCTTTTCGTGACGGTAACTAACGTCAACTTCGACGCCGAAAGGATTCAGCAATATATTAAGCAGGCTGTTAATATCAAAGCCAGGGCTGTGAGTCTCTACGAATCCGCTGCCAAAGAAGCCGGCAAGCATCTCGAAGCTCTCGAAGAGCCGGACAACTGGTGGAATGACGTCAATGACCTTCAAATGCTGATCGGTAAGAGTCAGGCTTTATCTATTCAGGAACGGATAGACGAACTCGGCGAAGACCTGACCGGCCTGCAGGAGTTGATCGTTTACGGGCTCAAAGGAGCAGCCGCTTACGCTGATCACGCTGAGATCCTGGGTAAGACCGAGGCCGAGCTTTACGGCAAGTTCCATGCGATGCTCAACTATCTCACAGAGAAACCTACTGATGCCAATGAGCTGCTGGGCAAGGCTTTGGAGACAGGCGAAATAAATCTAAAGGCGATGGAACTGCTCGACGCCGCCAACACAGAAACATACGGCCATCCCGAACCGACGGAAGTCCGTGTCACGCCGGTCAAGGGTAAATGTATAGTTGTATCCGGCCACGACCTTAAAGACCTCGAAGAACTGCTCAAGCAGACCGAGGGTAAAGGTGTCAACGTCTATACCCACGGCGAGATGCTGTCTTGTAATGCATACCCAGCCCTGAAGAAGTATAAGCACCTGGTCGGTAATTATGGCGGGGCGTGGCAGGATCAGGCCAAGGAGTTTGACGCTTTTCCCGGCGCAATTTTGATGACTACAAACTGCATACAAAAACCGCGCGACAGCTACAAGGACAGAATATTTACAAATGGTTTAGTCGGCTGGGAAGGCGTAGCTCATATAACAGATGGCGATTTCATACCGGTCATCGAAGCCGCTCTCGCTGTTGAAGGATTTACAGAGGACGTACCTGAGAAAAAAATAACGATTGGCTTTGCTCGCAATACGGTCATGGGTGCCGCTGAAACTGTGATTGAAATGGTCAAAACCGGCAAGATTAAACACTTCTTCCTGATAGGCGGTTGTGACGGAGCCAAGCCGGGCAGGAACTATTACACAGAATTTGCACAGCAGGTACCGGATAACTGTCTGATATTAACATTAGCTTGCGGCAAGTACCGTTTCAATAAACTTGATTTCGGTGACATCAATGGGCTGCCGAGATTGCTTGATATCGGCCAGTGTAACGATGCCTACTCCGCCATCCAGATAGCTGTTGCATTAGCCGGAGCCTTTGATTGCGGTGTCAATGACCTGCCATTGTCGATGATCCTGTCGTGGTACGAACAAAAGGCGGTAGCGATTCTACTTACACTGCTGCATCTGGGCGTGACAAATATCAAACTTGGACCGAGCCTGCCTGCGTTTGTAACGCCGGCTGCTTTGAACGTGCTTGTAGAAAAGTTCAAGATCGCGCCGGTTACAACACCGGATAAGGATCTTATAGAAATTCTGGGATAGTTATGAGTGTTAGAAATATTGTCAGGATCGACGAGGATAAATGCAACGGTTGCGGTAAATGCGTCACTGCCTGCGCCGAAGGTGCAATTCAAGTGATCGACGGCAAAGCTAAAATAATTAGTGAAGTCTATTGTGACGGACTGGGGGCGTGCATCGGGCACTGCCCCCAGGACGCCATTACCATCGAAAAGAGAGAAGCGCCCGACTTCGACGAAAAAGCTGTTGAGAAACATCTTGCAGATCAAAAGAAAGATGCACCAAAGATAGACTTCGTCTGCCCAGGCATGATGGCCAAAAAGCTTCGCGAAAAACCGGCAGAGGCTTCTGATACTGAAGCGCCTTCACAATTAACACATTGGCCTATCCAACTGAAACTTGTCCCGCCGAGCGCACCGTATCTGGCAGGAGCTGATCTGCTCTTAGTCGCTGATTGCGTACCGTTCGCGATGGGCGATTTTCACAATAAGATGCTAAAAGACAAAAGCATTGTCATCGGCTGTCCGAAGCTTGATGACGTTCAATTCTATATCGAAAAATTGACATCCATACTGACCACCGCTAAACCTAATAGCCTGACGGTCGTGCATATGGAAGTGCCGTGCTGTTCGGGCCTGGTCAGTATAGCTTCACAGGCAATCTCACTTAGCCGTTTGCAGATGGGTTTTGATGATGTTACTATTAGCCTGCAGGGCAGCATTATCGAAACTAAAAAGACCCAGCCGTAGATTTCCACATTAGTATGTGCTTAAAAGGGCGTTAACATGATGAATTTTGCCAAAGATTTCGTTATTGAGTTCTGGATGACACTTTCAGAGATGTCGCCGTATTTGTTGTTCGGCTTTTTCGTAGCAGCCTTATTATCGGTGCTCATCTCTCAAAATTTCATCGAACAGCATTTAGGCGGTGAGGGAATCTGGCCTTTAGTTAAGGCCTCAGTTCTCGGAGTACCACTGCCGTTGTGTTCTTGTGGAGTAATTCCCGTTTCGATGTCACTTCACAAACATGGTGCCAGTAAGGGTTCGACAATTTCGTTTCTATTATCAACTCCACAGACCGGGGTCGATAGTATTTTCGTTACTTACAGTCTGCTTGGCCCGGTCTTCGCGATATTCAGGCCATTGGTAGCATTTTTTACCGGTATAATCGGCGGCGGATTGATTAACCTGTTTGATCCGGAGAAAGAGCGGCAAGCAAAAGAAATATGCGGTGAGGCTTGTTGTACCGGAAAAACTCACAAGCGATTGGCACATGGATTCAGATTTGCTTTTATAACTCTACCAGGAGATATAGGTAAAGCAATGTTGCTGGGGCTTGTGATTGCCGCCTTTATGGCGACGATCATTCCTGACAATTACTTCGCCGATAAGCTCGGCCACCCCATATTAGCTATGATCGTCATGATGTTTCTTGGCATTCCTGTTTATGTATGCGCAACTGCCTCGGTCCCCATTGCTGCTGTCTTGATAATGAAAGGTTTGACACCCGGGGCCGCTTTAGTATTTTTAATGACGGGCCCAGCTACAAATGCAGCGTCTTTTACCACAATTTACAAGGCTCTTGGCAGAAAGACGGCTATTCTATATCTCATCAGCGTCGCTCTTTGTGCCCTTGCCGCCGGGCTGAGCCTCGACTTCATAGCCAAATGGTTTAATATCGAAGTCATCGTAAAGCCAGCCCACATGCTGCCGATGTGGCTAAAAAGCACAGCAGCTGCACTCTTGCTTGCTTTACTGGGCTATGCAATATTCGGTAATCGAAAAAAATGTAGGAACTCAGAGCAGCAATCTTATTAATGCCGCTTTTTAATCGGTGCATCTTCACAAAAGTACCTCTTCTGACGTGAATATGAGCTTCTAAAAAAATGAATTGTAGTACCGAGAGCGCGCGTTTTTTCGCCCTGCAAGGCGGAAGGTGCAAAATTGCCGCAGGCGTAGCCAAAGTTACGTTGAGGACGATTTTGTGCCTGACAACGCCGCAGGCTGAAAAATTAGCCGCTCGAATGCAAAGGCATTTTGTTAGACGCTCTAAGGAAAAACTATTGCAATTCTGCCCTTTTCAGGGTACTATTTGCCCAAACGAGGAAATGGATTAGATGGTAGAGCCTGAAGGAAATGGCAATAATAGCGCTGGCGCCGCCGTCGATCAGACGGCTGCCGAGTATGTGGCCGGATTGAGCCAGGAAAGCCTTATGCTCGTCGTTCTAAAGGCTCAACTGTATGGGGGCTCTTGGGAGCCGATGCTGGACGATTTACAGAACAGGCTCGCTGGTAAGCCGTATATTTTCAAACTCGCAAACCGGATACAGGATGATATTGACCGTATCGAGCAGATGAAGAAGTTTGAAACTGAAAATGATATTGACCTCGTTAATTATGTGCCGATGCCATAATAATATGTTTTACCGGGTGATGTTTATTAACGATTCTTTTGTAGGGATCATATTATGCGAAAAAGACATTTAACTATCTTGTTATTAACAGCGATTTTCATCGGTATTTGTTTCCTGAGCGGCTGCAGGAAGGAGCCTCCTGATGTCTGGGAAGGGCCCGACCCGGCTGATATGCTCATCGGCAATGTAACATTAAAGCAGGCCGACCTGCACGTCGCCTGGTCTAGTGCCATGCCGCTGCAACCAAGAGAAAGACTTGCGCAACTGAGAATGCTTGAAGATAAAATATACATGCTCTCAAGCAATAATTATCTTGTTAGCATCGACCGCCTGGACGCAGAACCTGCCTTTGGATATAAACTCGCCGATCCAAGCTATACTGTCGGCGAACTTCAAAGCTACAAAGGAAAATTATACGGCATAGTCGGCACAAACCTTGACGTTATAAATCCAGTTGACGGCAGCAGAGTAAAATCTGTCAGGCTCGGCTACGGCACAGTTTGCACACCTGCCCGTAACAACACGTTCTATTATGTAGCTGGCACAGATGAAAGAATACATGCTATCAGATCGGATAATTATCTTCAGCTTTTCGAAGGTTCCGCACGCGATAACTCCCAGATCACAACGGTTATAGCTGACGACCAGAGAGTTATATTCGCGACACAGGCCGGCAATGTTATCGCCATGGCTACAGATAAAGCAAAAAAAATATGGGATTTCTCTGCACAGGGAGCAATTAACCATCCTTTGGTAAAAGATAGCGTAAATGTTGCCTTCTCCAGCAGGGACACCAATGTTTATATGCTGAATCTTGGCAATGGTGCACTTAAATGGAAATATCTGACATCGGCATTGCTGCGGACCGCACCGGTAGTTACAGACAGATTCGTCTATCAGGCTCTTGAAGGTAAAGGCCTCATCGTAATAAATAAAGCTGATGGCAAACTTGCTTGGAAACTTGATGATGGTCTGGCGTTACTCGCCGAAGATGGCAATAAAATTTATCTCATGGCCAAAGGCGGCAAGCTTGTTGTCATGGATCTGAATAAAAAGAAAGTTGTTAAATCTATTGATATGCCGCAGGTAACTAACTGGATAACCAACACGGTTGATAATAGAATTTACCTGGCCGACGAATTCGGTCGTATAGTTTGCGTTGAACCGCTCCAATATTAAAAAAATATCTGTAACAATTTGTTAATCTTGTGTCTTTTGTGCTTTTTGTGGTTAATTAGTTTGAAGGAACAATAGTATTAGGAAGGGATTCGAATGGATGTTAAAGTCAAAACAGCCTTAATCAGCGTCTCAGATAAAACTTCTGTTGTGGAATTCGCACAAGAGCTTAGCGCGATGGGCGTAAAAATAATCAGCACCGGCGGCACCGCAAAACAACTAAACCAAGCCGGCATAGATGTAGTTGCGATCGATACTGTCACCAGCTTTCCCGAAATGATGGACGGCCGGGTAAAAACTCTTCATCCCAAAATTCACGGCGGTCTCTTAGGCCTAAGAGACAAAGACACTCACGTTGCAGCTATGAACGAGCACAGCATTGAGCCAATCGACCTCGTTTGTGTCAATCTGTATCCATTCGAGCAGACTATTGCCAAAGAAGGCTGCACCCTCGAAGACGCTATCGAGAATATCGACATTGGCGGCCCGAGCATGCTCCGCTCCGCAGCTAAGAACCACAAATTCGTAACAGTAGTTACCAGCCCATGCCAGTACGAAAAAGTCCTGACACAGCTAAAAGAAAATGATGGCTGTGTCGGCCGGCAGCTAAGAAGCGACCTGGCCCGTGCGGCATTTAGTCTGACAGCCTCTTACGACGCTGCCATATCGAGATACCTGAACAACAGAGCTTCCGATGAATATCCGCAAAGAGTTTCGTTAGCATTTTCAAAGACGGCTGACCTTCGTTACGGCGAGAACCCACACCAGACTGCTGCTTTTTATAAGATGCCTCAGAGCATCGAAACTGCTGTCAGCAGCGGCGAACTTATCGAAGGCGGCAGGGCGATCAGCTTTAATAACCTGATGGACACCAACGCCGCGTTCGAACTCGTCAAGGAATTCGACGAACCAGCCGCCGTTGTGGTCAAACACATGAACCCATGCGGCTGTGCTATCGACGAAGACATTTACGAAGCTTATCGCAAAGCTTACGAGGGCGATGTCATCAGTGCATTTGGTGGTATCATCGCTCTCAATAGGCCGGTCGATGAAAAACTCGCCCAGACAATTATGGAATCTTACAGCCGATTCGGCAAGGCCCGCGGCGCAGGTGGTTTCTTCGCAGAAGTTATCACCGCTCCGAGCTTTAATCCACAGGCTATCGAGTTAATATGAACGCTCAAGAGTTGGGGCCAAAACGTAAGGCTTGTAGAGACCGGCGTTATCGATAAATCCAAGGTCGATGCCTCTCAGTATGACATTAGCTGTATAAGCGGCGGCGTCCTTCTCCAGAGACGTGACCTCATTGGCTGGGAGCCACAGGAACTGACATACCCAACGAAGCTAAGACCAACCCCCGAACAGCTCGAGGATCTCAGGATAGGCTGGATCGCTGCCAAGCATACTAAGAGCAATACTATCGTCCTTGCCAAGAACAAAAAAATCGTCGGTGTCGGTGCCGGCCAGATGAACCGTGTCGAATCAGGCCTGATAGCTTTCAAGCACGCCGGCGAAGAGTCGAAGGGCTGTGCCATGGCCTCGGACGCCTTCTTCCCGTTCCCGGACAACGTCGAGAATGCTGCCAAAGCTGGTGTCGCTGCAATCGTTCAGCCGGGCGGCTCCAAGAAGGATCCCGAGGTCATAGCAGCAGCTGATGAGCTTGGTATCGCAATGGTCTTTACCAGTAAGCGACACTTCAGGCACTAAGAATTAGTTTTATTCGTTAGTTATTAAGTCTGGTTGCCGACGTAGTCGGTTTCAACAGACGAGATACGAGGCACTAACGACGAGCCGAAGGTGCCTTAGGTGCAACGGAAAATATGCTTGAGACATTAGATAACATTCTGCGCGTAGTAACATATATTGCCGTGGGCGGAACTTTAGCGGCCATCTTCTTCGTCATGTTCGCTCAGACGATAATCGGCCTAAAGAGTCTGCAAAAACAGCTCGAAAAACTGATCCACCAAACTGAGGAGATGACCGACGAACTTCGTGAGATAAACCACAAACTCGGCAAAGGTAAAAAGGAATAATTGCCGATTTTGCCCTATGTGTTTTTCTGTCATTGCGAGGCCTGATGCTTTGTTTACAAAGCATCAGGCCGTGGCAATCTTAAGCTTTAGAAGTAGTTGCTATAGTTTACTTTCAGTAAATTTTGGGCCTAACACAATATTAATTATTCCACAAGTTTTTGGCCCGTATGGACTTATCGCCGCGGCGATTTGGGTGCGGATTTCAGGGGTGGATTTTCCTGAGAACATGGCCGATAATTTGTTAGTATATCTGTCATAATTGGGCTCGCTCGTAGGCGGGCTTTTTGTCAATGAGGTTTAGTTTTTAAATGAAACGAGTTTTAAACCGGGGGCGTTATCTGAGAGGGCTTGCGTTCGGCACTTTCGGATTTTGTGTTTCCTCAGCTGTCTGTTCGACCGGTAAGAATAAGGAATGGGTTGAGCTCACCGAGCATGACCTTCAGCTTCCTAACCTCGCTGAGCCTTTCGCCGGCCTGCGCATGGTGCATGTCAGCGACTTCCATTGCAGCAGGACGGTATCCAGCAAATATATCAAAAAATGTATCCAGCGTATCAACTCGCTCGATCCCGATATTATCGTTCTGACTGGTGATTATATTACGCATGACTATTACGGCCGATTCTCCAAAAAGATCTCACGCATGATAACCAAGCTGAAAAGCACGCACGGCGTTTACGCCTGCCTTGGTAATCATGACTACGGGGTCGGCGGCGCGTTCCATACCGATAAGAGCGACTCGCTCGGTGCGATGGTAGATCGCTTCCAGCAGGGCGGTATCAGGGTGCTTCGCAACGATTCACATTCATTGGAACTCGACGGCCATAAGCTATGGTTCGTCGGCCTTGGCGATCCCTGGGCCAGGGATTTCCATCCGCATATAGCCTTCGATGACGTCAATGACGAAGGCGCCTCGGTGATCGCGCTATCGCATAACCCCGATACTATCCATCACCTCGAAGATTATAACTTCGACGCGATCCTCAGCGGCCATACGCACGGCTGTGGATTCGAATGGACAACCCTGCCGGATAAGCCGCTCGTTAATCGCCGAAAATTCTGCTCCGGTATGTACCATCACCAGGACAGGAAATTATACGTCAACCGCGGCCTCGGCAGACACGGCCGAATCTTCAACAGAAGACCTGAGATCACAGTCTTTACACTTCGTTGATCTCCAAATAGCCACAGAGAACACAGAGAGCGCAGAGTTATTTTTAATCGCAGATTATGCAGATTATATAGAACACTACTACATGACATTGTCATATACGCTATTCTCATCTTTATATCTGTGTTAATCAGTGTTACTTGTGCCTTGGTTGAAAACGCCTTAAGTGATAATCTGTGTCAAAAAACAAAAATTCCCTTGACAAAACCGCTGCCTTTTGTTATATAATAACCAAACACTGCAACAAAACCCATTTTTTCATCAAAAACAAAGAGAAAACCGTGAAATACCCTATTAACTCAGAACTAAACACTCAAAACTTAAAACTGTTGGACACTTGCGTCAACAGCCAAGTGTCCAACTATACCTTTTTATGCAAAACGAACCCAATTTTGAAAATTGAATAATCGCTATAAGTTCTTTAATAACAAAATATTAGAAAGATTTGGGAGCAAATTGGTGTTCTAAAAACGAACCCAAACAAACCCAATTAATTGGCTTTCAAGTCTTTAGTCTGTGGTCTAAAGTCTGAAATCTTACGATTTATTCTTCGGTACGTCGAGGACCTTTTGGCAGCGGGGGCACTTGACCTTATTATGCTTGTAGTTCGGCGGGACTTTTAATTTTAAACCGCAAACACATGTCAGAAAGACAAAGCCGTTAACGACCCGCATGATATCGCCGACCTGTCGCATCTGTTTAGCTTTACGCTTTTCAGACTCAGCCTTAGCCGAAGCTTCTCTGATAGCGACATCTTCTTTTGTCAGGCCACTGGCTGGGACGGGGGCTGTGCGGTGGGTTGTTTTGCTAAAAGCATCGGCGTAATCCTTCAAAGATGCGCCGTGGTGCAGGTTGCGAAGTATCTTTACCCGCTCGGAGATGGGCGGGTGAGTACTGGTAAGGTCCTTTAGTTTCATTGCTCCTTTTTTCTTGAAGGGATTGACGATGTACATCGGCGCTGTGGCCTTATTGGCAGCGGCGAGCTGCGGCGACGGGTCGGAGGCGATCTTCTCCAGTGCGGAGGCGAGGCCCTCGGGGTAGCGGGTCAATCGGGCAGCGCCGGCGTCAGCGAGGTATTCGCGCTTGCGTGATAAGGCGAAGTATAACAGCTGGGCGAATATCGGCGCGAGAATGGCAGCGAGAATAACTACTATTAGTAGTACTATTTCAGAGCCATTACTGTTTTTGCCGCCTGACATGTATCTTTTCCTGTTGCCTATCGCAGAGCTGTAGAACATGCCCCTTAGCAGGACTTCGCAGAGCAGTACTATAGTGCCGAGCATGACGCCGGCCATAGTGACAAAGAGAATGTCGCGGTGGATGATATGGCTCATCTCATGAGCGATGACACCCTGAAGTTCGTCACGGTTCAGACGGCCGAGCAGACCTGCCGTGATGGCGATCGAGGCGGTCTCGGGCGTTCGGCCTGTCGCGAAGGCGTTCGGGGCCTGGTCGGCGATGATGTATATTTTCGGCATCTTGCCGAGGCCGGCGGCGATTGTCATCTCCTCGACGACGTTGAACAGCTGGGGATGGACTTCTTTGGTGACGGGCTTGGCGCGACTGGCTGTTAAGAATATCTGGTCGCCGGCGTTGTAGCTGATGAGAGTCATTATCAGCCAGATGACAGTCGCGATGAGCAGCCCGAACAGGCCGCCCTCGGGCCCGAATACGAACAGGCCAATAATGAAGCCTAATGCCAGCAGTACCGCTGCCATCAGGCCCATTAGGACTATAGAGTTACGTTTATTCGCACGTATTAATTCGAACATCATAATTAATAGTTCTTAGTTTTGAGTTTTGAGTTTTTAGTTAAAGAACAAGATTGCTTCGGCCTGATGCTTTGTAAACAAAGCAAGACTCAGGCCTCGCACCTAAGGCATCTTCGACAATGACATAGTTTAAAATTTAACTTCCGGGACGTTTCTTTCGGCGGCATTTTCGATCTCGAAGTAGTCGCGTTTGCCGAATGCGAACATGCCGGCGATAATGTTCGACGGGAACATCTGTATCTTGTTGTTGTAGAACATGGCCTGATCGTTATAGTTCTGGCGGGCAAAACCTATCTTGTTCTCGGTGCTGGTTAGCTCTTCCTGTAATGAAAGGAAGTTCTGGTTGGCTTTGAGGTCGGGATAGTTTTCTACGACCAGCATGAACTTACTGAGCGCCTCGCCGAGTGCGCCTTCGGCTTTGGCGGCGTCGGCGACGTTACCGGCTCCCATAGCGGCGGCTCTGGCCTGGGTGATGGCTTCGAAGGTCTCACGCTCGTGCTGCATGTAG
>JANQHJ010000095.1 GCA_028282745.1 Sedimentisphaerales bacterium
TACAACCCATCCATCCAATGGCATAAAATTTACAGGGTTTACAGGTGAATCGCTTCTCGACGCCCTGCTTGATGCCGTGGAGATATATTATCATGGCAAGCGTCTGAAATATACCGACGAAAAAGGCAGGCCAAGAAAGGAACGGTATTCCGACCTTTCATTCAATGCTTTTCATACAGACCACCGCTGGCTCAGACTATTAAGAGATTACATTGATATGTACGCAACCGTCCAGGGAGTCCAGTTGCCCAAGCATCTTGACGCTGTAAGGCTGATAGCCGAAATGAGCTCAGAAAGCAACGAGAACCTGTTTAACGCTATTCTTAAGAAAGGAATCAGCGTAGTTGAAGCAGCTGATTATCTAACCGATGCCCTTTCTTCCCAGATACCATCTGTGCGCAGAGCAGCAGGCCAAATGCTGGTGAGGCTTGACCGGATAGGCAGGCTGGATATCGAAGGTAGGCTTAGACGAGCAGCAGAATCTAAGAATAAAGTGGTCAGCGAAGCTGCTAATTTTTACCTTTCTCGCCTGCCAAAACGGAGAAAAAAGAAAACACGCCGAACCACAAAGTAAAAATTGAGTATTTCTTCAAAATAGTCTAAATATTCACATTTTCCTTTTTTTATGTTAAAATACTGCTGTCTGGAGCATTTATATATAGTAGATAATCAAGATTATATGGCGTGATGAAAGGCAATGCGAACGGATTTGCATAGTTTGATTTAGGATTAACCAGGAGTATTTATGATAAGTTCAAATCTGAAATGGGTCGATGAGCACGCAATCGAGTTGAAGGACAAGACTCTTGTAACACTAAGTATGGAAGGTTATATCCCGGAACTGACCGGTGATGCCCGTGAAGCAAATACAAGAGGTGGCTTGGGAATATATTTCGGCGATAAGCTCGAAGGTCTCAAGGCTATCGGTATGGACCAGGCTTTCGGGTGTATGCCTCTATATCAACAGCGCCTTATGCAGTCGATCAAAAATGGGAAACAGCACCTTGACTACAAAGAGGTTTCTTATGAAGGACAGCCCATAGAGCCGGTTCTGGACGATAGCGGTAATCAGATAGAATTCGACGTCTGGGGCTGGGATGTCAAGAACACGGCCAGAGATGTTCAGCACCACGTCAAGGTCTTTACAATAAATAGAGGCGGAATATGCCTTTATCTCTTCCACTGCCCACAGGTGTTCGACATTCTTTACGCCGACGACAGAACACATCACGGCTTCGGTAGAGAACATCGCTTCCTGCAGGAAACGGTATTCGCTGAGTGTGTTTACAGCTTTCTCAAGTACAAAAATATCGTTCCCGATATTCTTCACCTTAATGAAGGTCATGTGGCTGGCGCGGCTGGTATGATCAAAGGTGATGAAATGTTCGAGAAAACAGCCGTGGTCTATACTAACCATACGGTCGTACCGGCTGGTATGGAGAGGTTCTGCGTTAACAGTTTGACTGGCGGAGATATCGCCAGAGCAAGATACGCAATGAGATTTCCATGGCCGAGTCATCAAAGGTTCTGGAGCAAATTCGCAGTACAGCAAAATGACCGCTGGATAATCGACTTTTCCAAGGGTGCTGTCGAAATATGTGACGCAGCCAACGGAGTCAGTAATGAGCATGCGGATGTAACCCAAACTCTTTTCCCTGCCTACGATAGAAAAATCGAAGGCATACTCAACGGATCGGGCGATTCGTGGATAATGGATGAACTGCTGGAAAAATCTCTGGACAGGAATGAATCCAGCAAAAAGGCCCTTTATAAAATCGGTGCCAAAGGCAAGACTCAAGCATTAGCTGAAGTTAAAAAGCGAACAGCCGGAATGACCGACAAAAACGGTAAGGTCATCAGCAAAAGAGGCGTTGAGCTTGATCCCGATCTGCCTACTATCTGGATAGTTAGAAGGATTGTTCAATACAAAAGTCAACTGCCTATTCTCAAGGACATTATTCATGTAATCTGTGCTGACAGAGATGAAGAAGTTGAAACTCTTTGGGGCAAAATGAATGGGCTTGAGATGCAGGTAGTCCTCGGTGGTATAACGCCGGAAGGATGTCATGAAGAAAAATGGATAGAAACCTTTGTTAGTTGGATGCAAAGGCCTGACTTGAATAGACGATTCGTATTTGTACCGAACGCCGATAGCGAGCTCTTAAGAATGCAGGCTATCGGGGCGGATATTTGTATCAACTGCCCAATGCCGGAACAGGAAGCGTGCGGAACCTCGGACCAGCGATCGGCTCGCAATGGTGGAATCAATATAGCCACTGTCAGTGGCGGGCCTCCTGAATATATCGAGGACGGCAAAAACGGCATGCTTGTCGGGCCCTATCAGAATAACGATGATTTTTACTCAAGAGGCCCAAAAGACATCCTCGACAAGCTAAGACAATTGTCGGATATATATTACGATCACAGTAATGGTAACAGCAAATGGCTGGACATGAAGATGGAGTCTTATCTGACAAGTCCGAAGGTATCAGCGGCGGCAATGGAACAAAGATATACGAACGTTTATTCCAAAGCGCTTCGTGTCAGGGAAAATATTATCCGCAATATGAAGCTCAGCCGGCGAAAGGCACCACATATAGAAAAGCTTTCAGACTTTATATACAGGCTAAACGAGGCGGCGCGTGATTTTTTATACCGCGACCAGAGTCTTGGCGGCTGGACAGTGATTGCGGGCTCGCCCTACTTCGATCAAAGGCAAGGCGGCCAGCTTTACAACTGGGGTCGCGATACAATGATCGCCCTGCCTGGATTATGTATCGAGAGGGAAAGATACGATATCTTCAAAGAAGTTGTGACGAACTACTTGAGATTCGTTAAGCATGGTATTGTCCCTAACCTTGTCGGCGATGGTTCGAGCCCAAGATATAATAGTATAGATGCGTCTTTGTGGCTGTTCTGGGCAATGGGACAGTACCTTGATCGCACAAAGGATTACGCTTTTCTCGATGAGACTGTCGAGAGAAAATTTCCACAGAATCATACCACTTCCGTGCGCAATATTATGGAAGAAATAGTCAACACTTTCCGAAATGGAATAGAGTTTGAAGATATATGGTTTGAAGGAGATAACAAAAAATCTCAAAAAATCAGCATATACATGGATAAGGACTTCCTAATTTTTGCCGGCAGTGAAAACACTCAATTGACATGGATGGATGCAAAGCCTCATGGTGGCAAGCCAGTTACCAGCCGGCATGGCAAAGCTGTTGAGATAAATGCGCTATGGCATAACGCCCTGACGGTAATGGCTAATATTCATAATCAAGGCGATTTCGAAACAAAAGAGTATTCGCAGTTAGCCGAAAAAGTTAAGAATTCGTTCGGAAAATTCTGGAACGAGCAAAGCCATTGTTTGTATGACACTATTGACGGCGACCTGGAACAGGGGAAAAAAGTAAGGCCTAACCAGGTCTTTGCGGTTGCGCTCGGACTACTGGATACTGATAAGAGCCGTGCAGTAATTAACAAAGTCATGCAGGAACTTTTAACACCATTCGGCCTGCGTACATTATCACGGCGCGATCCCGATTATCATGCAGTTCACCATGACGAACATTCATATCATCAAGGCACTGTCTGGCCTTGGCTGTTAGGTTCTTTTATTGAAGGATGTATCGTCGCCTACGGCAAGAAAAGGACACAAAGGATTCTTCATGGCATTGGATATTTCAAGACGCTCCTGGAAACACTTGAAAACTTCGGTTCAATACCAGAGGTGTTCGATGGCGGTTGCGATTGTGTATGCAAATACGGCAGTGGTAAAGGTTGCAGACTTCAGGCATGGAACGTTGGGGAATCATTACGAAGTCTTTCATTATTAATGCCTAAAGAGGGAGAGCCTGACGAACATCCAGAAAAACCCGGAACCAAGATAATCTACGAAATGGTAATCAGAGATTATTGCGACGATGAAAATAACGAATCAGGTTTGACCGTGGCACAAAGAGAGCTTGAGTTCCTGGCTGAAGCTGGCGTTGAATGTATCTATCTCCTTGGCCTGATGAAGCATGATGGCAATCCATTTGACATAATGGACCCGATGGATATTGATGAACGTGCGGGCAGCTTTGAGGACCTCGAAAAGTTTACTGTAGCAGCTCATGGCTTCGGAATAAAGATAATTAGCGACTGGCTGGCTAATCAGCATGTTTCCAAGGCAAGTCAAATATGTAAAGAACATCCAGACTGGTTCATGTACACCGACGGCGAAAATGGCGATTATTATCTCAACAAAGACATGAAGCTTTGCAGAGGTAGAGACCTTAAACCTAAAGATAAAAGATTAGTGCTTGCTTCAGCTACTGACGAAGTTCCGTTAAGAAGCTTTCCCAGGAGATGGGGCTCACTTGCTCAGCCGGATCTTTCTCACCCTGAGGTCAGGGAGAACGCTATCGAGATTGGGCACTTCTGGCTTTCGAAGGGGTTGGATGGTTTTAGAGTTGATGCTGCCCTTTCAACTTTCCCGGATAAGATAAAAGAAAACTGGAACCTGGACGTCGAGGACAACTTAAGCAGACTTTTCATACAAGATATGCGAAAAGTTAACCCGGACTGCTTCATATTATTCGAAGGATTTGAAAGGCTGGAAGCCCTTCTGCAACTTGCGGATTACGAGCAATGCGCTGTATATAATTGGAAGCCGAGAAATCTTACCACGGATGCTCTAAAACATCCGACTAAATTAGCTGCGCTGATAGAATATCTCAAAGAGGTCGAGGAAAATCAGCACATACAGGATGAATTAGTAAGCCTTGGGCCTGAACACGATGCATTCGATTTTGATGATCCGTGGGCAAACCTTCATTACACAGAAAGATTACTGCTGAATTTCGTATACTCTTTCCTGCCGGGTTACATGCTCGTTTTCAACGGACAGATATTCGGTATGCAGCATGATTATAAGAAGGAAACAGATAAAACCCGCCGGGCACCAAGAGTTAGCGATGCTAACAAGGCAAAAAGAAAAACCGGCAAAACACTCTTTACCATGCGTAAAGAATACCCACTCTTATCCCAAGGTACATATAAACTGCTTGACAGTGGGGATCAAAATCTGGTTCTTATGGCTCGTTACAACGAAAAAGGTATTGCAATCGGCGTGGTTAATATGAACACCGAAATAAAAGAAACTGATCTGCCGATTGACGATATTATCAATAAATGCATAGGAATATCTGATATTGCTCATGCACATTATGAACAGGATGTTCTGTATTTGAAAAAGTACGCTGTAGGTTGGGCAGAAGAACCAAGAAAAACAGTACCGGTGAAGAAACTGCTAAAATCCGGATTGCATATTGAAGTTCCGCCAAAATCCTGCCAGCTTATAAGGCTACACCTTAAATAAGAATAATCCAATAAAACCTACGAGTCATCCGTAGAACGTAATTAATTACCAATTAACAACTGCATTCAAGCCATGTAAGGGTATAGGTGTAAAAATTCTCTTTTGCTATGAACCGATTGTTGTATCGTTAATAGTTGGGCCATTTGGAGTCCAGTTATGAACACCTACTACACCATCGGGAGAGATTCTAAGATAACTGCTGCGGTAGGCAGTCCAACTTCCTGTATTGTAATACCAATTGCTGAATCGCCCGGCTTTATGGGTGTGCCCGGCAATCGCGACATCATACAAACCATCGTTCAGATTCTGACGATACCTGTTTAACATACTATGAGTTCTTCCTCTTCGCTTTAATAAAGCAAGCTCTTCGTTAGAAAGTACCGAGCAGCATTCATCGGCAGCTTTACGTATTTGTCGATTCAGCCATTGTGCGCTGTGCATTATTATTTCCCCAATCTCCAGCAAACCCTCAGCGAGTATATCTCTGCTTAACGTACAAGCATGGCCGGTAAGATCGAGCTTAAAGACGATACTGCCAAAAGCTTTGCATATTTGCTTCGTCCTGTTCTTTATAAAAGGATCAATTTCATGACCGTGCATGAATTTGAACGCTTTGGAGCCTATCACCTTCTTTACCGGTCCCGTTGCCCTGGATAAAAATGGATGAGCGCCACTATAGCCATCTTCATGAAGCAGCTCATTGTCATGATTACCTACAACATATGTGCAGGCCATTTCATTAAGCCTATGCAGAAGATCATGATGACGGTTAATAATTCGATCAAATTTACAATGCCACATTTCAAGCAAATCACCAGTGATCACCAGCTCACCATTCTCGCGGTCAATATGGTCCAGAAATGAATTAAACAAACGCTGTTTTTTGGAGGATCTTAAAGGATCGATTCTCCCCCCATCGCCGATATGCAGATCACTAATTACGAAAATCGGTTTTGTTGTTTCGATATTAAACACCTACCAATTATAAGTTACAATACTTTAATGGCTCATCCGTGAACGCATCACCTGATTATAGTATCGGTTATGGATGTTAGGATGTGGTTCGAATGCTGTTAGTTTTAGGTCAATTTATAGTGGTAATAAAAAGCTTAATTTTAAGAAGAAAAGCAGATGTATGAAATTCAGCTTTTGCTGTAATCGAGATACTCCCGGATGCAATCTTCAGCCTGTGATAACTGCGAGGCAGTCAATCTCTCAGCAATTATATCCATTGAACAGATAGAGTCTTTATGCCCCTGTAACGAAGCAAGGCTATGCCATACGTATGCAAAGACATCATCCCTATCAACCCCACGCCCGAATTCATAGCACACTGCAAGTTTATTCTGTGCTACTGGGTGGCCTTTCATGGCCGCAAGTATAAAGAATTCCACGGCTTTATTATAATCCTTCGGTACACCCTGCCCTTTTGCGTACATCAATGCAAGATTCGTTTGTGCGACATCATGGCCCTGGTTTGCGGCAAGACGTAACCAATAAGCTGCCTCATAATTGTTTTGAGAGATACCTTTTCCACTCAAAAACATCAGCCCGAGTTTAGTCTGCGCAAGTGCAAATCCCTTATTCGCAGCTATAGCGAACCAATCAGCAGCATGTTGATAATTCTGCTCAATTCCAAAACCATTATAGTACATCCAGCCGATAGTATATTGTGCCTGAACAACATCCTGCTCCGCAGCAAGGGTCAACCATTTAAGCGCTTTATTATAATCCTGCTTAACTGCCTTACCTTCATAGTACATCAAGCCCAGATTATTTTGAGAATCCGCATACCCCTGTCGAGCGGCAAGAATATACCATTTAACAGCTTCTTTGTGATCAACGGTAACACCATGACCATTTTGATATATCACTCCAAGAGCATGTTGAGCTACCGCGAGCTTTTGAGCCGCTGCAAGTTTCAACCATTTAAGGGCTTGCTGATAATTTGCAGAAACACCTTTACCATCGTAATACATCAGACCGAGACAGGCTTGGGCGTTAGCGATGCCCTTTTTAGCCAGTGGTTCGATGAGCTTTTTAGCTTTTTTATGATCCTGAGCAGTTGATTCTGATTCCAGAAACATCAAGGCAAGATTATTAGCAGATGGTTCAAATCCCTGTTTTGCTGCTCGCTGATACCAGTGTATAGCTTTGTGAGGATTCCTATTAACACTTTTTGCCTTATCATAGATAAGGCCCAGAGTATTCTGAGCTGGTGCGTAATTTTGTTTAGCAGCTAATTCAAGCCATTTTATTGCTTGCTGATAGTCTTGAGCAACTCCCTTGCCTTTATAATACAGGTGCCCCAGGCTGCTCTGGGCCAATGAATAACCCTGCCTGGCTGATAATTCATACCAATATATAGCTTGCTTTGTGTTTTGGCCAATCCCTAATCCTTCATCGTACATCAGGCCAAGACAAAACTGCGCCTTTTTATTACCATTGAGAGCCAGAGGCTGCCATTGTTGAAATGCAATCGAATAATTTTTGTCATCAAACGCTTCCAGGCCTTTTTTGAAGTCCGAACTATTTGCTCTGGCCAAGAAGGTTATACTTGATGTGATTACGCAGCAATATAAAACCAGACGTCTGTAACTGATTGTCGTGCCTTGAGATATAATCATTGTTATGCCCCCGTTGCCGTAAAAACTTCTCTGAGCTAATTAATTATCTTTCCAGCATTTTTATCGGTTAGTTTAATAAGCCGGTTAATTGACAAGTGCCCTTACAGTCGATTAAAATGCGATCAAATGTGAACTGTGAGCATTATTGCAAAACTGGGCAAACCGCTTTTACAGTCTTGAAAATCGCAAAATTATTCGTATTCTAACCCCTCCCTAACAAACTCCTAACGCAAAATCTATATAAGAAGATATTGCAGTGCGCCCTTGGTATTCGTACAGGGTAATTGGCTTGATTTTCTTTTACAGGAGAAGAATTTGTGTTGCTCGATAATGAAAGTATAGACAATAAAAAGCATCTCAATTCCCGAAGGAAACAAAAGTTTGGTTTTTATAGATTCGCTATAAGTTCTCTTTTACTTATTGTGTGTGTTTGCCTGCTACCCCGTGGAGCTATGTCCGCTGATAAAAGCCCGGTTGAGATCGAACAAACACAGGCGGCTCTTGAAGAATATGTAAAGATTCGGCAGATGATTTCTAAAGAGAAGAAACAATTAGCGCTGGACAAAGAAATGCTCAATGAACAGATCGATCTTGTTCAGCGCGAGATCGATCTTTTGAAAGAAAAGATAAAAACCGCAAATGAGAACATTGTCGAGGCAGATAAACAGCGTGTTGGGATGATCGAAGAAGAAGAAAAGCTCAAGTTGGCCTCTGATTCTTTAAGCAGTATTCTCGCAAAGCTGGAGCAACGAACACTACAGTTAGTGATTCAGTTGCCTGATGACTTAAAATTCAATGTCAAAATCCTCAGTGATCAAATCCCTCAGGCCGGCAAAGGAACGAAGCTTACCATGTCACAGCGTTTTCAGAACGTAGTTGGCCTTCTTAACGCGGTAGGTAAATTCAATCGCGAAATCTCAGATACAATTGAAAATCGTGATCTGCCTAATGGAGATCGGGTCGAAGTAACCGTTATGTATATCGGCCTGGGACAAGCTTATTATGCAAGTGCCAATGGTAAAGTCGCTGGTATCGGAAGAGCTACAAAAGACGGCTGGGTATGGACACCTGCCAATGAATCTGCAGAACATATCGTTAACGCAATTAAGATATTGAACAACGAAAAAATGGCAGCATTTGTTCAGTTACCCGTAGAAATTAAATAATTTAGGATCAGCTCAACATCATGAGAATTAGAATCGCTTTAATATTCGTTTTACTTACTGCTGTCTCTCTGACGGTTTACGCAAAGGATGAAAAGAAAGAATCCGAAGAGGCCAGCGAACTTCTCGAATTGTTTGCCGATCAAGAATCAGCCAATGAACAAGAGGCTACCGAGCAAAACTCTGACACTGCTGATTCGAACGTCGTGAGCGTTACAGAGCAAGTAAAAGAACAAAGTAATTTCAGCCAGGCAAGCGCTTCAATACAGAAAAAACTTCAGGACAGTATCGATGAGCTTAACAGGCTGCGTGAACAGGTTATTGAAGAAAAAGTGCCGCTTAGCCGTAAACTGCGTGAGCTTCAGAGCGAGCTGCTTGAGGTAAGGCAGGAATACAAAGATACCACACGTATGCTTGACAGCCGTACACTTGACCTGAGTAATTTGCGTGAACGAATAAAAGACCGCAAACAGGAAGCTTCTTATCTGTCTCATCTGCTGGGTGAGTACATCAATAAGTTCGAGTCAAGGCTGCATATCGCGGAAATACAACTATACAAGGATATTCTCGAACCGGCTAAGCTGGCCCCTGAAAATAAGACACTTTCTGAGAAGGAAATATACGAGAAACAGGCTGCACTTTTAACCGTTTCACTTGATAGGCTATTTGATGCGTTTGGCGGTGTCCAATTCAAGGGCCATGCAGTCGATTCGACCGGTGACGGGCTCGTTAAGCAGGGAACATTCTCTATGATAGGCCCGATCGCAATCTTCAAGTCGGATGACGGCCAGGTAGTTGGTACGATCGAGACACGTCTTAATTCTCTCGAGCCTACGATCATTCCTTTCTCGAATATTCTTGATACCGAAGCAGCATCGAACGTTATTTCAAATTCTTCAGGTATGATCCCGATAGACCCATCACTCGGTAATGCATACAAGCTTGAAAAAACTAAAGAAACATTTATTGAGCATGCCCAAAAAGGCGGCGTGGTGATGATCCCTATCTTTGCCTTAGCTGGCGCAGCTCTTCTCGTAGCTCTTTATAAAGCCGTTTTCCTGCTTTCCAAACGCAAACCATCCGCAAGAAAGATCAGGGCACTGCTTAATGCTGTTACCGCTAAAGATGAAAAAGCGGCAATGGCTAAGGCCAAATCAGTGGGCGGGCCCGTAGGAAAGATGTTAGTTACCGGCGTTGAACACATTAAAGAACCTCGTGAGCTGATCGAAGAAATAATGTATGAGAAGGTTCTTGCCACTCGTTTGAAACTGCAACGCTTTTTACCGTTTATTGCGATAAGCGCTGCTTCTGCCCCATTGCTCGGGCTATTAGGGACAGTTACCGGTATAATCAAAACTTTTAAGCTTATCACCGTTTTTGGTTCAGGTGATGCAAGCTCTCTTTCCGGGGGAATTGCTGAAGCGCTTATTACGACCGAATTTGGTTTGATAGTCGCTATTCCATCACTTCTTTTGCATGCGTTCCTTTCTCGCAAGGCCAAAAGTATTATCAACCAGATGGAGCAATCCGCGGTTATATTTGTTAATCATGTCAGCAAGACAATACATCAGGAAAACGATGCTCAAAATGTATTGTCAAAATTGAAACTAACGGCCAGCCAGACAGAAGACATCCTGAAGAATATTAGGAATCAGGCTCAATTGAGCGGCCCGGAATCAGTGAGACCTTATTCGGATGATACAGCCGGGGCGATAATGAATACACCTGTTATAAGTGTCAACAAGACAGCGACCGTAGCTGAGGCTATCGACAGAGTACGCAACGCTAATATCAGTGATGATGTAGATAATGTATTTGTCGTGGATGAATATGGTAAGTTCGCCGGACAAGTAATGATACACCAGTTATTGACCAAACCTGAACAAACACAAGTTGAAGCTCTGGCAAGCGCTAATACCAATAACGTATTTGTACGTATTGATACACATAAGAATGAAGTTAATGATCTTTTCAGTAAATACGATGTCGTCAATATGCCCGTCCTCGATCATGAAGATCAATTAGTGGGATGGGTGAAACGTAATGGAAATGGAGACGGAAAATGAACGTTATAACTGAGCAGATTTCAGAACTTTGGATACAAGCAAGAGAGATATGGCTGTCAGGCGGATGGGCCATGATCGCAATTGCAGTCGTATCGCTTGTGATGTTTGCCCTCGGGATTAATATTTATTCAAGGCTATCCGGCAAAGGCTTTACCTCCGTCAGCGAGAAAACGTGGCGACGCTGGATAGACCATCCACAGGAACGCAGGGGTAATATCGGTGAAATCCTTGATTTCGTCACAAGCGGCAAGACACTTAAAGATACAACCAATAACTTCGAAGAGATATACACAACCGAAGTTGCTCCATTTGAGCGAGACCTTCTTGTCATGAAAATATGTGTTGGTGTAGCACCTTTATTAGGACTGCTTGGAACAGTAACAGGTATGCTGGTTACATTTCAGGCATTAGCATCCGGTTCGGGAGGTGATCAGACCATGGCACTTATCGCCAAGGGCATTTCAGAGGCTCTCGTAACGACAGAAACCGGTTTGGTTATTGCTCTGCCCGGCCTTTTCTTTCAATATCAGTTAGGCAGAAAACACGACAGGTACAAAGCATTCCTGACACATCTTGAAACAGTTTGCACGCAGAAGCAGTATAGGGATCTGCAAAAACAAGAGACTGTCATTCCAGCTCCTGTCTATGACAAACCTGAGATTGATTTTGATAAATTGTTCGATCCTGACCAGGGACTGCCCGTTCCGGTTGGAGTTTAATTATAGTAAGTAGCGAGGGGATTAATGGGCCGTTTTAGACAAATTGCAGAAGATGACAGTAATGATTCCGGGATAGACATCTCTCCATTGATGGACTGTGTATTTATCCTTTTGATCTTCTTTATTGTCACCACCACCTTTGTCGAGGAAACAGGTGTAGAGGTCGATAAGCCACAGGCAGCATCCAGTGTACAACTCGAAAAATCAAGTATCATGATAGCCTTGACTAAAAAGGGTGAGGTTGTTTACGGCGGCCGGGAGATAGGTATAAGCGGAGTAAGGCCTCTTGTCAAACGTATGCTTCAAAAGGAAGATGTCCCCGTTATTATTCAAGCCGATGAGGATGCGCAATCTGGTATGGTCGTCAGACTGATTGATGAAGCTAATTTAGCGGGTGCAAAAAAAGTGAGCCTTTCGACTCGCAAGGCTGGTAGTTGAGTGTTATCGTGGATAAAGGCAAGAGCAAACCATTTTTGATCTTCAGGGGGATGCTTCACCACATTTTTGTTATCGTGGGCGCGATCACTCTGACGATTGTTTTCTTTCTCGTATTGCCTCTGATGCAAACGCTCGCCAAGCCGCCCTCTACTGATCTTTTACTCCGTTCCGTTGATACAGTAATAGAAGCCCCTGAAGCCCCCCCGGAAATAGAGGAGGAGGAAGAAATCGAAGAGGAAGAAAAGCCGCCTGAGTTAGTAGAAACCGAAGCAACTCCACTTGATCTGTCCCAACTTGAATTGGCCTTGAATCCCAGTTTTGGTGAAGGTCTGGTGAGCGGTGACTTTGCGTTACAGTTGAACACGGTTGTTTCCGAAAATACAAGTGACGGTGGTCTATTTTCGTTAGGAGAGCTTGACCAACAACCTCGTGCAATTTACAAGTCCAGCCCCCGCTGGACTAAAGATATGAAAAAGATAAAAAAGTCGGGAAAAGTTTATCTTATTTTTATAGTAAATGAGCGTGGCAGAGTAGAGAACCCTAAGGTACAGACATCGAGCAACCCTGTTTTTGAGAAGCCGGCACTCGATGCTATTAAAAAATGGAAATTCGAACCAGGCAAAAGCGGGGGTAAACCAGTCAAAACCCGTATGCGTATGCCTATGACTTTTTCTAAAGGTTAACGAAAGATGAATGATATTAAGTTTCATAGTCGGTATTCCAAGATTTCTTTTATTACAAAGGTTCTGATATTAGTGTTACTTGTAATAGTATCTACCGCCACGGCCAGGAAAAAGAAGAAGGCTGATGATATTGTAATAATACCCGAATCAGAAAGAACCCATCTGAGCAAATCGGAGCTTAAGATTTGGAACGATCCTGATTTTAAAAAGCGTTTCGCTGAGAGTTATATTGCCGAGACTGAGATTGAGCCCAGGATCACGGAAGATGAACGCAAAGAAATACTAAAAATACAAGAGCTTATGTCCGAGGACAAAATGGACGAAGCTGTCGTAAAATTCGATAAATTGAGAAATGATGCTGCAACTTCAGTATATGACCATTTTGTTGGCAATATTCATTTTCAGAGGGAAGATTATGTTAAGGCTGCCGCTGCTTATGAAGTTGCAGTACATAAATACCCCAAGTTTCTTAGAGCATGGAAAAATTTAGGCCTCAGCTATATCCAGGAAGCTGACTACACAAAAGCGTTGCCCGCATTGACTCGCGTGATAGAATTAGGCGGGGGCGATAAACTAACTTACGGTTTCCTTGGTATAGCTTATGAATCGATCAATAACCAATTATGTGCTGAGTCCGCCTACAGATACGCGATCATGATGGACCCGGTTACTATAGACTGGAAGACCGGATTGCTGCGTAGTCTTTATAAACAGGAAAAGTTCCAGGAAACCATTGTTATGAGTAATGAGCTACTCAAGAAAATGCCTGAAAACGAAAAAATATGGCTATTGCAGGCCAATGCCTATATCGGGCTTGAACAGCCTCTTAAGGCAGCCCAGATATACGAATTAGTTGACCACTTTGGTAAATCATCACCTGAAAGCTTGAACGTATTAGGTAATATTTACATCAATGAAGAATTATATGATATTGCTATAAAAACTTGTGTCCGTGCAATGGAGTTAAGTCCTAAAGACAAGGCGGATAATTTCATTAATGCCGCCAGAGTGCTCGCCAATCGTGGAGCTCTTTCAGAGACCAAAGTTCTTATAGAGAATATTGAGAGGCTAAAAGCTGACAAACTCAGCAATGATGACAAAACAGCTCTGCTTAAGTTACGTGCCCGTATAGCTGTATCGGAAGGAGCCGGCGAAGAAGAAGCAAAGATCCTTAAAGATGTTGTCGAGATCAACCCTCAGGATGGCGAGGCTTTGATCCTGCTCGGACAGCATAGTGAACGTAATGACGATATTGACATGGCCACTTTCTATTACGAACAGGCTGCTGCAATTAATGAAAAGTTTGAAGCTAACGCAAACCTCAGGCTTGCACAGTTGCTTGTCAGACAAAACAAATACTCTGAAGCATTACCCCTGCTTAGACGTTCCCAGGAAATTAAGTACCACGAAAACATTCAAGACTTCCTTGAAAAAGTAGAGCGTATGGCTAAGATCAAATAAGCCATCAAAGCTGTTAATAACAGGGGTTAATTACCAGGTTTTGCCCAGTGCTAAGAGTTGTTTTTTGGCATCGTTCTGGCCGGCTTTGGCGGCAGTCTGGTACCAGTAGATGGCTTTTTCGATATCCCTCTCAATATTGCTGCCGTTTTCAAATAAAAAACCGAGCTTGAACATAGAATCAGGATCACCATTTCTAGCCGCCTTTATAAACCAAAGCATTGATTTACGAGTATTCTGTTCAACACCAACTCCGTAATGATATAAAGTTGCCAGATTGTACATTGCGCGAATATCACCCTTTTTAGCGGATAGAGTGTAATAATCCGCGGCTTTTTTATAGTCCTGGCCAACGGCATCTCCAAAACAATACATTTGTGCCAGCTGGTTCATTGCTTTAGTAAAGCCGGCACTTGATGACTCAAAAAGCAATTCAACAGCTCGGTCTGGATTTCTTTCTACTATCTCACCTGAATAATAAATCATTCCAAGTTCATACTTGGCATTAGGGTCTCCTGCATCAGCAGCTTTCACTAACCACTGAATCGACGCGTTAATATCCGGTTCTACACCTGCCCCCCTGAGGTATGCTTCACTGAGCTTAAACATCGCATCGCTTTTGCCCTCATTAGCTAATATTTTTAGCTGGTCTATGTTTGTGCTCGCTTTGTCGCCGCCATTAATAACTTTTGCTTTCACTGGTTTTTGAATGGCTATTTTGGGGGCGATAGATTTAACTGTCTTTTCATTAGGTTCTATAATAGAAAACTGTTCGTAGTTTACAGCGTTTTCATGCTTAGTGATTGATTTATCAAATGAGGGCGAAACATCTGAATCCTCTTGTTTTGTTGGGTACAAAGTAGAAATCCATTGTTTAGCCTTTTCTTTATACGGACCATCAGAATATACATATAAGTAGCTTATTCCAATTGTGCAAACAACAGTTACGATCAAGGTAAACACAGATGCCGCCAATGCAACTTTGAGTTTCGATTCGGAGTCCGCTTCATAAGCATCTGTTTTGGGCTTTTTAATTTTCCTCAATAATTTTTCCACTTCAGCGGTCAGGGCACCAATCTTCCATTCGGCTTTATCCAGCTGTTCTTCATATTTCTGCTGCTGTTGCCTGGCCTGTGCCCTGAAACTTTCCAAAGCCTGTTCTGCCGCCCTCTCCCGCTGTAAAGCTTTTTCCTCATGTACAGCCTCTATTTTCTTCTTCGCTGTGCTCAAAGCCGCAGATAATTCTTCGACCTTCTCATCTGCTTGTTTTATTGAGGAAATGTATTTTTCTTCAGATATGGCTATCTGCGCGTTTAGTTGGCTTATTGTATTTTCATACGAAACAATCTTAGCCTTAATGTTCTCTCTGGCTTCTATTTCATCAGCAAGCTTTTTCTCGAATTCACTTGTTAGTCCAGCTGTTCTCTTCTCTACAAGTCCAAGTTTATCTTCATAGTCCTTGCGTAATTTATCGGCTTGCTCGATTGCTTGAGATTTTACTGTTTCAAGAATATCTTTATAGCTTTGAAGCTCTCTCTGTACTTCAACTCTTTTAGAGGCCTCAGCAGCTAATCGTTCGGCAGCCTCGTTTTCTGTCTGCTCGATATCTTGTAAGTACTGTTGCTCCTGGTATTCATAAACAAAATATCTAACTTCTCCGCTTATATCGAAAGATTTTGGGCCTTTGAGGTGTAATTTCGATAAAGAATCAAATGCCCCCGAAGTCCCTTTAAGCCGCTCGATTTGAGAGGCACTTAATGACACAGATATTGGCAGTGCTTTGACAAGTACTTTTGAATTATCGGCAGCGTCCTCTGCTTTATAAGTGCAGCCAGCTTCATCTTCACTAAGCTGCTCTTCAATTATATAACGCATGCTCAATACCTGGTTGACACTACTACCTCCGAGCATAGGCATGCCGCATACATTGTTATACTGCAGTAAAGGTTTGCCGCAGTTTATACAATTCTTAGTATCATCAGAATTTTTACAATTGCATGAAGAACACAAAATCACAATTTCACTACCCATCCATATCTACATTTTCTCCTGTTGGTGATACACTTTTTTCTTCACTTATGTGCATCACCAAAAATACAGGATATGAAATTATTGTTAGGCCAGCATTAGGGCATTATTAGATTGATGTGATGGTACGTAACGTTCGTTCTAACTTCAACAGACATACGATCTTAAAAAAAGCAAAATCCGGCCAATCTCATAAAAATCTGAAATCAAAGAAAATATCAAAACAGCGATTTATCGCACAAAAAAGCGGGAACAAATTATTTTTTTTCTAATTTTAGTTTAATCGAGTCTTAACAGAGGCATCTTATAAAGTGCACTGATTTATGAATTAAGTAATGGTTGGAGCAGTAAGGCAATTTGTAATTATTACAGTTGTTCTGGATGAAAAGTTAAAGGGCGCTTCTTAGCCTATATTAGAACTAAGGCTTCGGAGGTATAAAAGGATGATGTTGATGAAAACAGCTTTCCAACGAGAAAGGAGGGTGTCACTGGGACATAAATTAAGCGATTGTAGGCAAGGTGAAGACTAAAGACCAATGAAGGTACAAAAGCTGTAAATCATAATATGTATGTATTTTTGTGTAAGAAGAAAATATTGTTTAAGAAAGGAATTATTATGAGCATGAAGAAAATTACATTACTGATCGCTATCTTCGCGATTTGTGGTGTTGCTGCTAATGCAGCAAACCTTGTTGTTGATAGTAACATTACTACAAACACAACATGGTACAAGACTGATTCGCCGGTTCACCTGGTAGGCGACATTTTTGTCAAGAATGGTGCTTCTTTGACAATCGAAGCTGGTACTGTTATTGCAAGTTATTATGATGACCTTGGTAGTCTTGCTATTACACAGGGCTCCAAGATCTATGTCCAGGGCACAAAAGAAGAGCCTGTCATTATGACATCTGCCGAAGACGTTGCAACATGGGAAGGCAGCATTGTGACGAGAGACCTTACAACAGGTCATGTCAATGATATCAATGTAATGGGCGATCCTAAGACAGGTGCCTGGCGTCCAGTATGTAATGAGTGGGGCAGCCTTGCTATCATGGGCCAAGCCTATCTTTCAGGTTCACACTACAAAAACAATGTTCAGACATGGTCAACTCCTGCCGACGGCACAGTCACAAATACCCAGTGCCCCGATCCAAACAACAAAAAGAAAATGGAAGGTTTGACTTCTGAAGGTTCGGATGACACCCGTGTACTCTACGGTGGTGGCAATGATAACGATGACAGTGGTTCTATCTCATACCTCTCACTTCGTTACGGTGGAAGAGACGTTGAGCCTAACAAAGAGCTGAACGGTCTTTCTCTTGGTGCTATTGGCCGTGCAACAGATGTAGAATACGTAGAAATCATGAACAACGTTGACGATGGTATCGAAATCTGGGGTGGTACAGTACAGCTTAACAACGTCAGCATCTGGAATGTTGGCGACGACAGTTTTGACGTTGACGAAGGTTGGCGTGGTTCAGCTACAAACGGCCTGATTGTTCAGGGTCACAGCCGTACAACCCACAAGCAGGGTTCAGGTATGGGCGACAACGCTTTTGAAACAGACGGTGCAGAAGATTCAAATTCTCAGCCCGTAACAACAGCCAAGATCAGCAACTTCACAGTTATCGGACAGCCAGGTGGCGATGCTTACATCGACGACGGTTTTGGTGGTGTTGAATTAGTAAGTGGTGTCGGTAGTGATGCTGGTACAGCATGGCGTGACAATGCTCGTATCCAGTATGACAGCTGTATCTGGATGGACATTGACAAGCTGATCCAGCTTGACAACGCTGATGGTGACGGTGCTAATGGTTACAATGGTGTACCAACTGCTGCTACAGATGATAATGGTAAGATCGGTGACTACAGAAGTGATGCTTGTGATGGTACCTTAAGCTGGTATGAGCACTGGCAGACAAGCTACAACACATGGAAAGATGGCGATTCAAACGATCCAATCGGTTGTGGTATTGACTTCGCAAATCTTTACGAAGCATATATATCTACAGACCCTAATGGTAATCTGTGCCAGATCACAAACAGTGTTTACTACAATGCAGCATCAGGTGGTGAACTTTCTGATCTTAGCAGCCAGGGTGTTAGCTTCGCAACACTTAGCGAAGTCAGCTCTCAGCCAATTCAGAGACTCGTTCGCGGCGAAGCTGTCAACTTTGAGAAACCAGGTTCAAGCACAAGATATACTGTAAAGCCGGTAACCTTCGTTAATCCGCTGCCTGCAGCTGGTATCTCAGCTGGTGGTTTTGACAGTGTCAACTGGCTGGTTGACTGGTCTGCTGCTTATGCATATGGTATGACTGCTGAAGCAGGTGAAGCTGACCTCAACTATGATGACTCTGTTGACCTGACTGACTTGGCTCTGTTCTCGAATCAGTGGATGGACTAAGTTAGCGGCTCCTAACGGAGTTTATGCTTAAATTATTAACTGATGGCAAGACATCAAGCCTTGCCATCAGTTTTTTTATAAACAAATATTGTTTTAGAATGTGAATTTAGATAAACAAAACCAGCCTCCTAACAAGAATCAAACATATATTTAACAATACCCATACAATCCTCTGGTAAACTCCTGTTGGAAGTATTTTAGGGTAGAAAATTTTAAATATTTAGGGCTAATGCTCTTAAAATGTTCGTTTTATGAAATTTTTCATAGGGTGATGGTATGTATATTACAACAAAGAAAAGATGGATATTTTGTTTGCTGTCAGCAATCGTCATATTATCGATATGCATCCAGGGATGTGGTAAAAAAAGCAAAGAATCCGTAATAGCTGATAAACCTTTAGCCGATTTTCAGAAGAAATTACTTGATATCGCTATTGATACGGCAACGGCTATTCCAGTCAATCCATTTATTAAGGACCGTTCAAGGGTACAACATTGGGTCATCGAAACATGCTTAAAGCTCGACCAGCCCAAAAGGGCAGCCCGATTTGCCGACAAGATTGACAACTGGAAACGGGGGTTATCTTTTGCTGATATATCTTACTATCTCGTAGAACAAGGCTATGGCCTTGAAAAGGTCAAGCCAGGCTTGGATTTGGCTGAAAAAATAGCCAACATTGATCATGGCCAGAAATGGCGAGCCGATCGTATTAAGGCCAGAATCGTTCAAACCTATATATCACTTGGCAAACCACATTTTGTGGAAGATATGCGCAAGGAATTAGTGGACTTTGAATTAGGGAAAATGTTGAAAACAGAAGCTATGGCAACAAGTAAAGATGAATTTGATCGACAGATCAAAGCTCTTGATGCTGCCGTAGCTCTACAGAATTTCGATATCACTAATAATGCGCTATACGCATATGTTGAGCTATATAATTTGTTTTATGATGATCCGAATTATCGTAGCCTGACAGAGGAAAGAATTAAAACGGCATGGCAGAAAACACCTCGAAACATACGTTTTGACGTTCTTGTTAAACTCGGAGAGTTTTCAAATGATCATTTAGATAAAGAGCAGAGTCTTAGGCTTTTAAATGAAGCTCAAGCTTTATTAGATGCTCGAGGATGGTCACTCAAGGAGAATACTCAGCTTTCCGCCAAATTAGCGGCTCTTAAATATAATATGGGAGATACCGAGCAAGCAGTGAAAGATTTGTACGAGTCTCTTACTGTTTTTGACGAGAAAAAAGAACATCTGTTAAATATCTATAGGGCTGAAACATTATGTGCAATTGCCGAGACATATGTATTAATCGGCATGAAAGATAAAGCTTTGTCTGTTTATAAACAAGCGTTAGAAGAAGGGATGATAAACCCCAATATACAAAACTATGCTGAAGATATATCCACAACATGTTGTTCTATAGCTTTAAGTGGCCTGGAGCCCGACAGTGATCTTTGGAATCGCATCAATGATATTAGTGAAGGTTTGGGTGGTTCATGATAAGAAAAGTACCCCGCCTACGCATTGTTTTAATGCTTATAGCGACAATTAATTATTCCATACCTGCCTGGGCAACTCAGATTGGTAGTATCCGAGGTATGGTTTATGATAAAGATTTCGAAGTTCCATTAGCTGGCGCACAAGTCCTTATCGCCGAAACCGGAGCGAAAGTTAATACAAGTGGTGACGGAAATTTTGTTTTTAACCATGTAAAGCCGGGGAACTATACACTGGTTTTTTCTAAGGAGGGCTATACCCGTCAAGTTAAAGCCAACTTAGTAGTCTCACCAGGACAAATGACTGAGATAGACCTATGGATGTCAGGTGAATTTACCGAAATGGAGGAATTTGTTGTTCAGGATGTACAAATAGGTACCGGCACAGAGGCGGCTCTATTAGACCTTCGTATGGAAACCCCTACATTAATGAGTTCGATAAGTGCCGAACTGATGAGCCAAGCCGGCTTGTCTGACGCCGCGAGCGCCTTAAAGCTCGTCGCTGGTGCTACAGTCCAGGATGGCAAATATGCGGTGATCCGAGGTCTTCCAGACCGTTATGTGAACTCGCAAATGAACAGCGTACGACTTCCAACTGCTGATGCTGATAAGAGGGCAGTTCAATTGGATCAATTTCCTTCATCCGTTATTGAGAGTATCCAGGTAAGCAAGACTTTCACACCCGACCAGCAGGGAGATGCTTCTGGCGGCGCTGTTAATGTTGTACTGAAGGGAATTCCGGAAGAAACATTTTTATCACTAAAATCAAGTACCAGCTGGAATTCACAGGTTAAGGGAGACTTTCTTTCGTACAAAGGCGGGGGTGTAAATACATGGGGCATGAAGACCATAGACCCGCAGGTTAATATGCTAAATCGAAACTGGACTGGTGCTGCGGGGGTCTCAGACGCTGATAATCATATGGACTACAAATGGTCCGTTTCTGGAGGAGGAAAATTTAATCTTAGTGACGATGTCAGAGTGGGCGGATTTGGTACAATTTTTTATGATAGGGACAGCTCCTATTCCGATGATGGTATAAATGATAAATACTGGGTACCAGGTACGAGTTTGAATGGTAAGGCTCCTTATAGAATGGTACCTAAATACTCTAATGGATTGCCAACTTCCAGTAATTGGGAAGATCACGGTCAATGGAAAACATCCCTTTTTGATGTGACCAAAGCAAGTCAATCGGTCCAATGGGGCGGCCTTGGTATAGTAGGTCTGGAAACCGAGAATCATGAACTAAAATTCTTGTACATGTACACAAGAGATACTACAGATAAGGTTACTTTAGCAGAGAATACCCGCGGCAGAGAAACAATGCATATTTATTGGCCTGACCATTACCCCGAAATAAAATTTGATGAACCAATGCCGGATGGATATAATCCTGATGCGTCACTTCCCATCAGGAATCAAACCCTTGAATATACGGAAAGAACTACTGAAACATTCCAGTTCAGTGGAAAACACAATATTGATTACCCTGACTTCGGTATCAAGAATTTCTTTATGTTTAAGAACCTGGAATTCGACTGGACCGTTGCCAGGAGTTCTGCAACATTATACCAGCCGGATAAAAGGCTCCTTTCTGTAATATGGAATCCATATAAAGGTGGTAAATATTGGCCCAATAATTTTGGTGGAGACACTGGTAGTACCGGCAATTTTTATCGTATATGGAAGGATATCGCAGAGACCAGTGATCAGTTTTTTATGAATTTTAAAGTTCCCTTTGAACAATGGACAGGTGATGAGGGATACCTAAAATTCGGTATTTTTAGTGACCGGGTATCGCGCACTTATGAACAGGACACTTTCTATAATCAGGGAGACAACAGCTCACTTAAAGCCGGTTGGGATGTTTATTGGAGTGATTGGTGGTCAAGACAGAACCATAGGATAATAGAATCAAGGTTTGATGTTGATTACAAGGGCATGCAGAATATATCCGCATGGTATTACATGATGGATTTGCCCCTTACTTCTAATTTTAAATTCATCGGCGGCATCCGGCACGAAAAGACTAAATTGGGTATAACTAATTATCCGGATCTTAGCCCTGCAGGACAACCAACAGCAAAATTATACTATTGGAGATGGACCGAAGAAGGTAACGTAAACATCAATTATGCAGAGTTTAATAAAGCAGATTCTGATGTCGATTATAAACAGGTAGATACACTTCCATCACTGGGTTTCGAATTCAAGCCTTGGGATTCAGTCGTCCTTAGAGGCGCTTACACAGAAACAATTGCCCGTCAGACTTTTAAAGAACTTTCACCTATTAGCCAGCAGGAATTCGTGGGAGGGGATATTTTCGTTGGTAATCCTGGCCTGAAAATGAGTTCTCTCAAGAATTATGACTTGCGTCTTGACTGGACACCGTATGATGGAGGCTTATTATCGGTTTCTTATTTTTATAAAGATATTAAAAACCCTATCGAGTACGTTCAAATAGATGACGGAACGCATAGTTTTATTTCTGTTGTGAATTATCCGGAAGGTAAGCTCAGCGGTTATGAATTTGAAATCAAACAGGATATGGGGCGTTTATGGAGCCCTCTGGAAGGGCTTAATGTTGGAGCCAACGCAACCTTTATTGATTCTGAGGTTTCTATTGTTGACGGGCAGTTGAAAAGCATGAGGAAGCAGGGTATTCCAACTCAGCGTAAACGTGATATGGTTAATGCCCCTGAGCATTTATACAATATTTATCTTACCTATGACCTTAAGGAAACAGATACACGATTCGCCCTATTTTACAATGTCAGAGGTGATACTTTGGTAGCAGGTGCAGGTGGATCCGCGAAAGGTTTTATTCCTGATGTTTATGAGACCGAATACGGCACTTTAAATTTAAGTGTGACTCAAAAGTTGTGGGATAATTGGAAATTCAAGTTCCAGGTTAAGAACCTTCTTAATCCAGAAATTAAAAGTGTGTATCGTTCAGGCTACATCGGCGGCGATGTTACAAAGACTTCCTATAAAAAGGGCATTGATTTTTCAATTAGCCTTGTTGCTACCTTCTAAAAAATATTCGTAAATATTTTAATTGTTGACAACAATCTCATCCTCACAAGTATATTTTTCTGCAATAACTATATTCTAATATATATCTAATTCTCTCGAAACAGCAGTATCTTATCCTCTTTTTAAGTGGTTCTTTAAAGAAGAGTGTACCTTCAAACGGGAGGAAGTTCTAACTCCCAGATGAGCAAACCTTGGGATGGCCTTCAAGGTTTGCTTTTTTTAAGGTTAATTCATCAATATAAAACCGTGATACTTAACACTTAAAGCTGTTTTATATAATCACTAAACAAAGACTAATGCAGCCCTAACACAACATTAACACAGATTTAGTTAAATATATTACATGTCAAGAGAAAATATTCTAATTGTAGATGACGAAGAAGATGTGCTTGAATTGGTTAAGTATAACTTAAACAAGAATGGCTATAATACTATCACATCAACCAGCGGAGAAGATGCTTTAGCAAAAACAAGATCCAAGCAACCAGACCTTGTCATATTGGACCTTATGCTGCCAGGCATAGATGGCTTGGAAGTCTGTAAGAAAATCAAGAGCGATACCATTACCGAAATGATTCCTATCATAATGTTGACTGCTAAAGGTGAAGAATCAGATATCGTCACTGGCTTAGAACTTGGAGCTGATGATTATGTAATCAAGCCCTTTAGCCCTAAGGTTCTTATTGCTCGTGTGCGTCGAATCTTACATAGGACGATAGCGCTTGATTTGGAAAAAACCGCCGTAAATATCCATGAAATCACGATTGCCCCGGCTCGCCGCCAAGTATTAATAAAGGACAAACCTGTTGATTTGACATTTACCGAATTTAATATCCTTTATGCCTTAGCTAAAAGACCAGGATTGGTTTTTACAAGATATCAGATCATTGATTCGATACACAGCGATGATTATCTGGTAACAGATCGGGCTGTAGATGTTCAGATAGTCGGGCTTCGAAAAAAACTAGGGGCATGTGGCCAATATATTGAAACTGTTCGCGGTGTAGGCTATCGTTTCAAGGATTAAAAATAAATTTTGTGACTGAGTTGCTAAACGCATCGCGGACACTTGACTTGCCAATTACACAGTCCGGCTTCATTTCATGCATTTCTTCATATCCCTATAATCTAATTCTGATATTTAAAGATGTTTTTGGGAAATAAGATTATATGTACGCTCACCCTCCAATCTTAACTGGACAGGCAAAGTTCATGAAAAAGCTAATAATGAGAAATATACACACTATAAAATAAACGAAAGTTTCATAAATGGCAGAACATCCGAACCTTTTATAATATCGAAATGATACTCAAATCTATTACATAAAAAAAGACCCGGATTTATCTCCAGGTCTTAATAGCGGGGGCATCATATGACGACCTGAAGATACTAAATATGAGCTATTTTCTTGCTCAATTATGCACTTAATGAGTGACGGATTTGTCGGGTACCAGAGCACCTTAAAAGGCATAAGTCTTTTTGCTTAACAACGTTATATGATGTCGCCCATTATTACCCCGACAATCTTCAAATAACTGAGTAAGGATATTGTCTGTCTTTTTTCAAAATATTTCAAAGGTATAGAAATGATAGGATTTCTGAACCTTTTCTTCAAACCCAAAAATACTTCAAAGAGGACCGATATTTCTTATAAATACTGCTCCTTTGTCAATCGGATTATATATCCGATTGACTTTCTTTATTGGCAAACGGCTTTAAGCTGCTCAAAGATTGGGATAATTAGACTCATGACTAGTCTGCCTATCCAATTGTAAATCATTTCTTGGTAGATACTCACTATTGAGTATGTTTCGGTTTGTGTTTGCGATGGCGTGGGCCAAAATGTTCTGGGCCCCTTTTAATCTTATTCTCAAAATCCTTTTTCCATTTCTCAAACTGAGCAGGAGTTAAAATGTCATTCATATCAGCTATAACCTGCTGAGCCTCTGTTTCCATTTTTTCTCTTAGTTCAGTCATTAAAGTTCTTTTTGCTTCAACCCTTTTGCTGAAAATTTCTTCTACTTGTTGCATCTGTTCATCATTTAATTCATATTTTGAGCCAATGTCTTTGGCAATTTCATGCGCATTGAATCTCGGTCGACGATGCGTTCTGTCCCATTTATTTTGTAATATGACAGTCGTTACACCAAAGCCGACGAGAGTACCGGATATGAAAATGATAAACGCCACAACTATCTGCAGACGTAAAGAAGATAGTTTTGTCTTTCTCGTACTGATATTTGAAGTCAATTTTTCTACCATAATGATGTTTCCTGGAACTGAGCAAAGAGTTCAACAATGGGATCCTGTGCCGAGATTAAAGTGTTTATCCCAATAAATAAAGCTATGGATGCGGCAGTAGCAAAAAATCCTGCCAGTACATCGAAGGCAGCGAAACTGATAATATATCCATTGCGTTGCTCTATTTGTATCATGATCCTGTCGGATAAACTAAAATCCGGAGTAGATTCCTGCCTAGCTTTTTGTGCAAGCTTTTCGATTTTGTTTAAAATGTCCATCCTAATTTCCCAAATAGATTATTTTGTTCTGCAATTTCCTTGATTTTTTTTCTGGCTCGCATGGCACGCATTTTTACAGCTGCCCTGGTAGAGCCAATTCTTTTGGCAATTTCTTCTGTGCTACAATTTTCAAAATACATCAAAGTAAGCACCATTCTGTCTGAGATTGTAAGCTGTTCCAGCAATGAATGTAAAATCTCAGCAGCTATTGAGGGATCAACAGATTCATCAGAACATTCTTTTAATTGGTCAAAATCCTGTAAAGGAAGAAATAAATTCTCTTTTTTTTGTTTTTTCCAGAATTTATACCCCGTTCTTGTGCCGATTTTCTTTAACCAATGAATAAATGGTGCATTGCCTTTATAATTTTTCAAAGAAAAATAAGCTTCTACAAATACATCTTCAACAAGTTTTTCACATTCAGATCGATTACGCGTGAAACGCCACATTAGTTTTGTAATTTGCGCTTCATGCCTTTGGACAAGACTTCTATAAGCCTCATTGTTGCCATTAAGGCATGCCTGTATATCGTCCCAATCGATATTTTCCACGTAGCCATTCTACCATTACTGTTTGTATCGGTCAATTTTGCAAAAACAAACCTCAGTATGTTAGTGGAGCAGATCAGGTATCGGTAACATAGAAAAACCACTATTTTTCAAAAAAATATAAAAATAATGTTACCTTTACCAATATATGCCCACTAACAAGATAAGAACAGGCTCATAATGCAATAATATAGTTACTGCTGACGTTTATTAATAAAATGTTTAAGTGCCAAAGATATCTATTTTTGAAAGGAATTTAAAGATGGCTAAGTCAAGAAAACTTTTATTGGGGATGAGTATAGCATTGATGCTTGCAGTGTTGATCTCGGTGGTATTCGCGGAGACTGAGGCCAAGCCTCAGAGACCACAAAGAGGTCAAGGTAATCGGCAAGGTAAGAGGGGGCAGCGGGGAGACAGGGCAGAATTTATGGCCCGAATGCAGCAGCGGATGATGGAAAATATTAAAACAGAACTTAAGGCCTTGGATGATGAGTGGAAAGTTATTGAGCCGCGTGTAGCCAAGGTAATGGAATTACAACGCGGTAATATGTTCAGCGGGATGAGACGTTTAATGGGTCACGGCGGCCGTGGTGGAGAAGGCCAAAGGCCTGAAGGTCGGGAGCAAACGGCAGTTGAGAAAGCTACTGAAGAACTTGAGAAAGTCTTAGACAATTCGGAATCAAGCCCCGACACGATCAAGACCAAGCTGACAGCTCTTCGCAAGGCTCGTGAAAAAGCCAAACAGAATATGGCAAAGGCTCAGGCAGAGCTTAAGAGTGTCTTAACCCTTCGTCAGGAAGGTACACTGGTAATGCTCGGTATGCTTGAGTAGATGTAATTCATTAAATAATCATTTTTTACGGTAACTGGATAGTGGGAAAGTTTGGGGAAGGACAATCTGAATTATGTGGGCTCGATACGATAGAGCGTCTTCGTAAGGGAGTTCTTGAGGGTAAATCCCTTGATGAGCTTTTGTTGAACGAGGGTATATCAGAGCAGCAATTTCACAACAGCTTGAGTGAACATAACAGCTATATGAAAGTCGACCTTGATTCAGTGCAGATCGATCCTAAATTTATATCACGATTTCCAGCCCGTATTTTATTAGAGCGAAAAATCCTTCCTATTCAGAGCAACGGGGATTCTTTCGCTGTTGTAAGTAATCCATTCGAGCTGGCAGGAATTGACGAACTTCGTGTATTAACGGGAATCGATCTGGAAATAGCACTTGCTCCAAAAGCAGAGATATCAAGATTTATCAAAGAGAATCTTGGGCTCGGTGCCGACACAATCGAATCGATGTTCAATGAGGCTAAAGAAAGTGGTCTTGTATTTCTTCGAAATGAAGATGAAGACGATGTTGACCTGGCCGAGGCTGCTGAGGGTGCATCGATAATTCGCTTTGTCAATCAGATACTCACCGAGGCTATCGAAATGCGAGCAACCGATGTTCATATCGAACCGTTCGAGGATGAGATTCGCGTTCGTTATCGTATAGACGGTGTTCTTCAGGCGGCGATCATACCAGCAGAGGTTAAGCAATTCCAGCCAGCTATAGTTTCAAGATTAAAAATATTAAGCCACCTTGATATAGCGGAAAAGAGAGTGCCACAGGATGGCAGGATAAAGATCATTTTGTCCGGTCGAGAGGTAGATGTTCGTGTTTCAATTATCCCGATGCTGCACGGTGAGGCGGTGGTCTTGAGACTTTTAGATCGCTCGAGTGTTTTGTTAGGACCTGAAAATATCGGGATGGGCAAAAGAGATTTGACGGTGTTTAGAGAAATAGTCAAAAGGCCCCACGGAATAATATTAGTAACAGGGCCTACCGGCAGCGGTAAGACAACTACGCTTTACGCGGCTTTATCGCATATTAACGATGTAGACAGGAAAATAGTTACTATCGAAGACCCGATCGAATATCAGTTGCATGGAATCAACCAGATACAGGTTTCCAATAAAAGAGGTCTGACATTCGCAAGAGGTTTAAGATCGGTGTTAAGGCATGATCCGGATGTTATACTGGTCGGTGAGATACGTGATCTGGAAACAGCAGAGATTGCCGTTCAGGCATCGTTGACCGGACATCTTGTTTTTTCAACGCTTCATACGAATGATGCGCCGGGAGCATTGACGCGATTAGTAGATATGGGAGTAGAGCCTTATTTGGTCGCCTCATCGCTTGAAGCAGTAATGGCACAACGCCTTATAAGATTAATCTGTCCGAATTGTAAAGCGCAGTTACCCCAGAAAGATATAAATGCTCTTCGTGCTAGATATAAAGAGATGATACCTGAGAAGCTTTATTATGGCAGCGGATGTAAGCAATGTTCGGGCAGTGGATATATGGGAAGAACAGGGATTTTCGAGCTTATGATAGTAAGTGAAGATGTGCGGACATTACTGCTGCAGAACGCAACTCCACGAGATATCAGGAAAATGGCAATGGGCCAGGGGATGAGAAGTTTACGACAGGATGCTATACGATATCTTAATGAAGGTATAACAAGTTTCGAAGAGATACTGCGGGTGACTAAAGACGAATTATTAGTTATCAGCAATGAGGATGAGGAATAGAATGGCTAAGTTCCAATATAAAGCCGTTGATGGTCAGGGTAATATTGTTACTGATATTGTAATGGCGAACAACAGGGAGGCTGTGATAGAGCAGCTTTGCGCAGAGGGCTATTATCCATCAGAAATAAAAACAGGTGATGATATCTCATCCACAAGCCGCAGCTTTACTGGTGGTGTATCAAAGGGTGATGTCGAAATATTTATTCGCGAGTTGTCTAATCTTTTAGCGGCGGGAGTATCTTTAAGCAAAGCTCTTAGCATCTTAAGCAGAGAATCGAAAAAACATGCTGCTAAAAAAGTCTGGGCGTCAATACATGACCATGTGGTCGGCGGGATGACATTGGCAGATTCATTAAATCAATGGCCTAAACTTTTTCCTGCTATATATGTTGCAATGGTGCGTGCGGGTGAAACTGGTGGTTTTCTTGATCTGGTTCTCAGTCAAATTGCCGAATTTCGTTCGAGAGAACAAGATCTTAAAAGCAAGGTCAAGTCAGCGTTAGTCTATCCGGTAGTTTTAGCTGTACTTGCAACACTTATACTTTTCTTCTTACTGGTATATTTTATTCCCAGGTTTTCATCAATATTCGCCGAATTTGGAGGGACATTACCTCCGTTGACCAATGCAATTGTTTTAATCAGCGATGCTGCTTATAAATACTGGTTCTTAATAATTGCAGTAATAGCTGCTGTAATATTAGCGATGAAAAATTTACTGAAGCGAAAAGAAGGCAAAGAAACTTACGAACGAATGCTGCTTAAGATACCCATGATAGGTAAACTGTCAGCGAGATTTGCATTCGTAAGATTCTCTCGAATGCTTGGTACACTGGTACAGGCAGGAGTTCCTCTTATTTCGGCATTACAAGCGGCCAAAGAAGCGATCGGAAATGAGACATTATCAACAACGGTAACAGGGGCTATCGAGAAAGTTCGAAGAGGTATGCCGCTTGGTAGAAGCTTGAGCGAGTCGGCACAACTGTTTCCCGGTTCGGTTATTGAAATGATATCAGTAGCAGAAGAGAGCGGCAGGATCGATGATGAACTGATACGTCTTGCTAATACTTACGAAAAGGAACTGGACAGAAACCTAAAGATGGCTATCAGCATGGCAGAGCCTTTGATGTTATTTATCATGGCAGCTCTGGTTGGTACGGTTGTGATTGGTATGTTGCTGCCTATATTCAATTTGCAGGATCTAATTCGTTAACGGATTTTATTTAGAGAGGTAAATAATGAACAAATATAGAAGAAGAGGTTTCACACTTATAGAGTTATTGCTGGTTCTTGTGATCCTAGCGACATTGGCAACTATAGTTGTACCGAAATTCACAAAGCGAAGTTTACAAGCTAAGATTACAACAGCTAACACACAAATCACCAACCTGTCAACAGCAATAAATAATTTTGAAATAGATAACACACGATTTCCAACTACCAGTGAAGGCCTTCGTGCTTTGGTTGAAAAACCAGCAAATGCCGACAGATGGAAAATGCCATATATGGATAAAGGTATTCCGAAAGATCCGTGGGGTAATGAATATGTTTATAAACAGCCCGGTACTCATAACGAATACGGCTTTGATCTCTCATCGGCAGGACCTGATGGGATAGTGGGTAATGACAATGATATAACGAACTGGTCTGAAGATGATTAGTAAAAGGACCACATATTTCAGATATGATGGATTTACGTTATTAGAGCTGATACTGGTACTGATAATTATCAGTACAGTATTAGGTCTGGCAGCTCCAAATTTGAGAGGATTTTTCTCTTCGCAACAGCTTACAGATCTTGGGGAGCAGATAGTAGTTCTTACACGCTATGCAAGAATGAAGGCTGTACAGGATAGTACTTATTACAGAATTAATTTTAATCTTAGTGAAAGACGATACTGGTTAGAAATGCTGGAAGACAGCCAGTACAGACCGATAGAAAGAGATTTTACAACTGATTATATACTGGGTAGCGATGTAACTGTCGAATTTGAAAATATTGAGATGGATGGCAGCATTTATTACATCGAATTCGCCCCAGAAGGTTACAGTAAACAGTGCAGGATAAGGCTTGAAGATACAAAGGGTAATATTGTTGAAGTGGTGTGCTATGGTCCAGCGGAGCAGTTTGAGTTAATAGAACTGATCGACGGTAAAGAAGATGAACGTGAGTAAAAAGATAAATAGTCAAAACGGTTTTACGATAATCGAGATACTGGCAGCGTTTGTTCTTATCGCAATCGTTATTCCGGTTGTTATGAAAGGCCTTTCGTTAAGTATGGCTGTGGCTGCCGATAGCGCTCGTAAGAACCATGCAGTAATCCTAGCTCAGAATCGTCTCGCGGAAATAGTTGTTGATGAAGATTGGCAGGATAGCAGGCTTACTGGTGATTTCGGACAGGAGCATGAAAATTATAGATGGCAGATGGATTCTTTTGACTGGATTGAACCTTATGTGAAGCAGGTTGATCTTAAAGTGTTCTGGGAATCGCGAGGGGCAGAGCGGTCAGTAAGGTTGAGTACGCTGGTTTATACTGAAGATGGATAGAATAAAAAAACAATTGGGTTTTACTCTGTTTGAACTATTGGTGGCGATAGCTCTTATGAACTTGATAGCATTGTCACTTTACGCAAGTATGACCATAGGTCTAAGGGCAAAGAAGTCCACTCGCAGGTCTATTGGGCCTTACCAATCCTTACAAGCAGCATTAGAGTTCATTGGGAGGGATTTTTCCTGTGCGGTAGAACCTAATGGCATACTCGCTGGACAATTCGAAGGGTATAACCATGAGGAGAGAGAGGAAGTAGACAGAGATTCAATAAGCTTCTACAGCAGCAACTATATGCCAAAAGAAGATGAAATCGCAAGTGATATAGTCAAGGTCGAATATGTTTTAGAAGAACGTCGAGGCTGGGGCGATCTTGTTCTAGTACGTAAGGTAACGAAGAATCTCTTGTCGCCTAAAGTGGCCGACAGTGAAGATGAGGTAGTATGCAGGCGAATTCGTTCATTCGATATACGGTATTATGATGGGGATTATTGGTACGATTCATGGGATTCAGCTAACCATGATGACAGTTTGCCGATTGCAGCGGAAGTTACAATTATCGTCGCGCATTATGACAAGATGAAAAATTCTGATGACTATGTCCAAGCCGATTCGACAGTGACTTTGAAGAGGATATTCTTGCTACCGGAGATAGCGGGTAACAGGCAGAATATCGGCGGTAATATGAGCGGGGGAATAGGAAGATGAGTAACAAAAAAAACAATCAAAGAGAAAAAGGTACAGTTCTTATTATTGCGATATGGATAGTATTCGCTCTTGCTGGTTTGACTTTAATACTCTGCCGTTCTGTTCAGGTAGAAGCGATGGTATCAGCAAACCACATATCATCAACTAAGGCACAGGCGATAATCGATGGTGCGATAGATTATGTGATAGCCAAGATCAATAACGAGGCCCTAACTACGGTAGAGTATGACGCAACAGCTTTCGAGGCGATGGAGGTTGGTGATGGTTACTTCTGGGTGATCCGACCAAATCTTTCAGATGACAAGAATTATGACTACGGGCTCAGTCATGAAGCTGGAAAGATCAATCTTAATTTTGCTGATGAAGAGATGCTGCTTAAACTTCCGAGCATGACCTCAGAACTGGCTAATTCGATAATAGATTGGCGTGATGATGACAGTGAAATAACACCGGGAGGTGCCGAGAGTGAATATTACCTGCTTTTAGATGATCCTTATAACTGTAAAAACTCATTATTGGAAACGGTTGAAGAAGTGATGCTTATAAAGGGAGCCAGAGCTGATTATCTTTATGGTGAGGACCTTAATCGAAACGGTGTGTTGGACTGGAATGAAGATGACGCTCAAATGAGTAAGCCTGCTGATAATAGCAACGGCAGATTAGAGCCTGGCTTTTTGAATTATGTGACAGTATATAGTGAAGATCTGGATGTTGACGCAACAGGACAGCAGAGAGCAAGTGTCAGTGACCGTACAGCAATGATAGGATTATTTAATGAGATAATGGAGGAATCAACAGCTGCTGCTGTTGTAGAGTACATTCGTAATAAAAGTTACGATAGTACTATAGATCTGTATTTTGAGCTGTCAGATATTTATCAAATACCATACGAAGATTTTATTAAAATTACTGACAAAATCACGGTCAATGGCAGTCAAAACGGTGGGCGTGGTGGAGGCTCACAGCAAGAATTATTAGCAGGATTAGTTAATATAAACATTGCTCCCGAGGAAGTACTGCTGTGTTTGCCGGGATTGGAGGAAAGTGAGGTCGATGCATTGGTATCTTATCGAAGTAAATCCGGTGCGGACCTGACCACGATAGTATGGGTAACTCAGGCACTTGGAGATTCAGATGAGGCAAAAAACAAGGCGGCTGCAATAGGACCTTACATAACCACCAGGTCATACCAGTATTCGGCTGATATTGTTGCAATAAGCGGTGACGGTAAGGCGTTTAGGAGGTATCTCATGGTCATCGATACTTCAAGGGGTGAGGCTGTAGTTGTTTACAGAAAATCCCTGACTCATCTCGGTTGGCCTCTGGAGTCGCAGATAATTGAAGATCTTCGAGCGGGAAGAGAAATATAAAATAATGGTTCTTAAGCATAAAAACATTCTGGGAATAGTATTTAGCGGCAATTCGGTTGCTGTTTCGGAAATTGAGCAGCATCAAAACAGCTATAGGCAGGTGCGCTGTGGAGAATATACTTTTGAAGGTTCAGGAGATATATTAACTCTCGCCCAAGATCCCGATTTTAAAAACTTTTTGAAGGAAAAGAAGTTCAAGTCAAATCGTGCTGTCGTAGGAATATCCGCAAAGAACAGTTTAAGCACTTTTGTAGAAATCCCGCCACTAAAGGATAAATCGGCTCTAGGGGGAATAGTAAGAATAAACCTTGAGAAACAGTCGCTACTTAATTCTGAAAATACCCTTATTGATTGTTCCGGACATGTCAATAATTCACATGGCAACGTACTTGTTGTTTCTGTTCTTAAAAAGCATATTGAATCAATAAAAGAAATGTTTTCTTCGGTTGGGATAATCCCAGTATCTTTCACATTAAACTGTGTTGCGTTAAATGCTAACAAAGATATCGACACCGTGTGCAATGTTATTCTATTTCCGGATTCAGCGGAAATGGCAGTACTTAAAAACAGATGTGTTAAGACTATCAGATATATCAGCCTTAAAAGTGAAGATAGAATCGTAAGCACATCGAAGTTAAAAATGGAATTTAGAAACACAATTCTACCGAGCCTTAACGGAGATACTAACTGCCCTGTATATGTATGGGATTATTCAGGCGATAATCAGAGTATCGTTGGTCATATAGCTGAGGACTTCAAAGAATTCAACTTTATCAAATATGAAGAAGATGAGAAACAACAAACTTCGATGTGTTTGTGTGATCTTGCAACGAGACTTGCAAGGAATAGTTTGATCAAGCCACTTGCGATCGATTTTTTGAACAGTCGCCTTGTTGATCCTAAAGAGAACAAGTATCGAAAGTTATTGCCAAGGGCAGCGTTTTTTGCAGCTTTATTACTTTTAACTGCTGCGGTCTTAGCCTGGGATTGGCACAACGACAAGCAAACAATTAAGAAAATGCAGGCAGACATTGCGTTGATAGCACCGAGTGTTAAAAACGCTGAGAAAATGATCGAACGAGTGAATTTTGCCAAACCGTGGTTTGTCAAAGAGCCAAAGTTTCTTCAGGCACTTAAGGAACTAACGCTTATGTTCCCAGAGCATGGGGATATATGGCTGACGAGTTTGGTTACAGATGAATCATTTAACGTGATAATGACCGGTAAAGCAAACAGTGAAAAGGATGTCTATAATGTTCTGGACAATCTTAAATTGAACAACAACTTTCATAATATAGAAGTGGATTATGTAAGAGAGACGGGAAAGAACACCAGCGGTGTATCGTTTTCTATTAAGTTTCAATATATGAAAAAAGGCTGATATGGCTTTAACAAAACGAGAACAATATATTTTATTTATTACGGTTATCTGTGTCGGACTGTTTTTAGGCGACAGGTATATTTTGTCTCCGGTTCTTGCCGTAAGATCCCAAACCAAAGGATTAAAAAGCCAACTACAAGTCGATCTTACGAAAGCTAACAGTACCCTTAGTCTTAAGAATCGTTTGAAAGATAGATGGGGACAAATGCAGGAAACAGGTTTGTCGAACGATGCATCGAAAACCGAAAGCCTTGTTCTAAGATATCTGGATGATCGTTCGAAAAAACATTATCTGAAGCTTTCTTCGGTTCAGCCTGAAAGGTTACGGCAAAAAAGTGATTTGCAGGAGATAGATTTTACTGTCAGTGGGATTGGTGACATGGAATCTATTTGCAGATTTTTGCTGGATATCGAAACAGCTAATGTGCCACTGAAGATAAAAACCTTACAGTTAGGCTCAAGAGATGAGGATGGCAAAGAAATGTCAGTACAGCTAAAACTTTCTTCTATTTATATTGCAGCTAATCCAGAGAAAGCTGAGTAGTGATTATGATTAGGAATAAATGCCAATTTATTTTAACAGTAATTGCACTAATCTGGTTTTTAGCTATGAGCTTTGCCGAGGAGGATGGTAATGCCGCAAAGTATAAATGGAGCGATTATGAAATACTCATAACTCGGAATATATTTTCCAAAAACAGGGTAAAATTTATTCCACGAACCAGTCGTAACTTTACAGCACCGAGACAGCAATCCTATACATATTATCTTAGAGGTATCGCAATTAATGCAGGTCAGGATAAACGAGCATTTGTTGAAGATGCGATCAGAGGTGAGTATCACAAACTAAAAATTGGTGAGAAAGTTGCAGGCAGGATTGTTAAAAATATTGAGCCGGATACAGTAACATTCATAGTTGATGGAAATGATCTCGAGTTACAAGTCGGAGGATTGTTCAGCGTAATGGGTGAATATACTGGTCCAATAGAGGAGCCGAATGAAGCAAAAACTGCTGCTGATAAAGAAACTACGAGTGACATCAGCGGTAACAGTGAGGCAGAAATACTCAAGAAGATGATGGAACGAAGGCAAAAGGAACTTGGAAGGTAATTTTACAGTAGAAGAGCGATAGTCAGGAAATACTAAAATGAAAAATTTAATCATTACATTGTCAATACTATTGGTTTTTACAAGCCTAGGTTCTGCAGAAATTAATGACGTAAATTCTGCACTGCAGAAGCAGGAAATTACAGATATGACGCCTGAAAAGGTGGAAATCATTCTTAATTTCAGAGATGCCTCGATAGGTGATATTCTCGACTACCTTTCAGAAAAAACCGGACTTGTGATAGTTTCCGATACATACATTGATGGGAATATTACAGTTATTAGTAAAAAACCTTTAAGTCTCGATGAGTCAATCGCTCTTATCAATACCATTCTGAAGGAGAAAGGATTGGCAGCTATAAGGACTGAGCGAACATTAAAGCTGGTCGATATAATCCGAGCCAAGCAAATGAACATTCCCGTCTATCATGGTAATGATCCTGACAAAATAAAAGCAGGTGATGATGTTATAACACATATAATTCCGGTGAGATATGTCGATGCTACCAAACTGGCGGAAGATCTGGCTCCTCTTTTACCCGATTATGCTGAGATGACAGCAAATGAAGGCAGTAACAGTCTTATCATTACAGACACAAGCGCCAATATAAAAAAAATGGTTCAGATCGTTCAGAAGCTCGATACCCAAATGGCATCTGTCACCGATGTAAGGGTTTTTCATTTGGTTTATGCCGATGCTGAGGATACGGCAGATTTGATAAATGAAATATTTGAAGATGAAGACAACTCTTCGAGACGTGCTCAGCAAAATCAGAACCCGTTCGAAAGGATGATGGCTTTTAGAATGGGCCGAGGCGGCAGAGGTGGGCAGCAGCAGGAACAACAAACAGGTGGACCTAATGTCAATGTAACTGCAGCAGCGGATGAGAGGACCAATACAGTTGTGGTCAGCGGGCCTGGCGATACACTTGAGGTCGTAGCTGGCGTTATAAAAGAGCTTGATGCAAACCCTACGGATGAAAGAAGCATTTTCGTATATCATCTCAAAAATGCCCAGTCAGACAACCTTAAAGATGTACTCAATAATCTTTTCCAGGAATTGCAAAATCTCAATGATCAGGCAACTGGAAATACTGGCAGGTCTAGCAGAACAAGCACTCGTAATACAAGAGGTGGTTTTGCTACTTTGATGGGCGGAACTACAACAGATGCGTCTGATATCTCTGATGAAGTGTATATTGAATCTGACCCTGATACCAATACTCTTATTATCATGACCTCTTCCAAGAACTATGAAAAGGTAAAGAAAATAATCGATGAGCTTGATAAACCAGTACCGCAGGTACTAATCAAGGTCCTTATAGCTGAGGTTACTGTAACTGATGGTCTGGATCTGGGTACAGAGTTCTCGGTTCTAAATATGCGAGACAATACACCTCTTTTCGAAACGGAATTCTTGCCTAACAGACCTGATGCCGGATTGATCACTAAAGTGTTAAGAGGTGATTTGGACTTTACTCTCCATGCTTTGGAAGAAGTAGGCAGGCTTAATGTTCTATCAAGACCATACATTCTTACAAGTAATAACCAAACGGCTAATATTACTGTTGGCCAGAGAGTGCCTTTCATTACTGATACTCGTACAACTGAAACAGGCCAGACAATTAACACTATCGAGTATGAAAATATAGGTATCCTTCTTGAAGTGACACCTTATATAAATCCTGAAGGTTTAGTTATAATGGATGTAAGTCCGGAGATATCAACCATCACAGCAGATACTGTTCCGATCTCTGAAGAACTCAACGCAGCGGTATTTGCCGAGCGTTCGTCACAGAGCAGAGTTGCAGTGCTGGATGGCCAAACAATCGTAATTGGTGGGTTGATGGAAGATCAGGAGACTGAATCCATCAAAAAAGTTCCATTAGTTGGAGATGTTCCTTTGGTTGGTAATTTATTTAAAAGGACTATAAAAGAAAAGCAAAAAACCGAACTTCTTATATTCCTGACGCCACAGGTAACAACTGACTATTTGGAAACACAGAAAATTTCCGATCACGAAAGGTCTAAAAGCAATGTTCTTAAGAATGTTGATGAAAACGAAGAGCTAAAAGAGCATATTGAAAATATGGAAGCAACTTTCCACAACAAAGATGACTGATCAAAAAACTTGATACTAAGAAAGCTGCCATCACTGTAGCAGCTTTTTTACAATTTCCCAAGTGTCTGACATTTGTTTAGCACCTCAATCCTTCCTTTCATTTTGAGATTATTCACACGAGAATTATAGCAAAATTGACAATATCTCTTATACATTTTAAATGCTGAACAATGTGGTCGGAGGTGTATAGCGGCTAGCTTTCGAGGTAAAACAAATAAGCGTAACTCGCCATATGCTAATAAGTTACGCTTTACATGTAATAGCGGGGGCATCATATGCAAATCTGAAGATACTAAAATATTAGCTATTACGTTGCTCAATTATGCACTTAATGAGTGGCGGATTTGTCGGTCATTAGAGGGCTCCAAAAGCCATATATCCTTTTATTAAAAACGGTTACGTGATGTCGCCCTTTACTACCCCGACAATCTCTAAATTGATGCGTTAATACATTATAAGCCTCTTCTAAAATAGTATTAATGGTTCAGAAATCATGCGAAGCGTGAATCTTTTATTGATTTAATTACCCGTTTTGCTTTTAAGTAAGGCAGCTATTGTTGGATTCTCGTGTTGTAATAATAAGTCATATGGTGTTACGCCTTCATTGTTTTCTATTTTCAGGTTGGCGCCTCTATCTAAGAGTATTTTTACCACATCCTCATGATATTCATTAATTGCAAAATGTAAAGCTGTTGCTCCATTGTGCTTGGTTTTTGCATCAATATTAGCTCCATTATCCAATAATATTTTTACCATATCAATCAAGCCATAAGAAGCAGCAAAATGCAGGGGCGTATACTCGGATAATTCTTCACTCTTGGCATTTACATTTGCACCACTTTCTATAAGTAATTCTGCTATTTTAGGATTACGTCCAAACATAACACTATGAAGTGGAGTCATACCATCAACATCCCTCAAATTGACATCAGCACCTGCATTAATAAGGAGTTTGGCGTTTTCATAATTGCCTTTTAAGAATGATGCTATTTCATGTAACGGCGCCGAGCCATCAGAATTTTGGGCATTCACATTAGATCCACTTTCTATAAGTAATTTTGCAATTTCAGAATCGCTATTTCGCATTGCAAAATGCAATGGTGTAATTCTATTGGACATCGCATTTACATCAGCTCCATTTTTTAATAGTAATTGAATTGTATCTAACGTACCTCTACTCGCAGCAAAATGTAATGGTGTAAAACCACCTATTGAAATATTGACATCTGCACCTTTTGATAATAATAAATCTGCGATATCTGCATGTCCGTTACCAGCAGCAAAATGCAAAGGACTCATCGAATCTTTTCCAGACGGTTCGATTTGTGCATTATTATCTATTAAAACCCGGGCTATCTCTATATTACTGATGTGCTCAACGGATATGATCCGAGGGTGGATGACAGCCCTTGTTTTAGCTCAATAACGAAGTTAAAAAGAGCAACGGACATGTGGTCCGTGTGTCTTCATAAAGACCTTTATGTGTTGAAATGTGGAGCAACGGACACTAAATCCGTTATTCTTATTTTGATGTGGAAATGTTGTATTTCTAGAGACTGAAAATCTAATCCTGTGTTCATGAAATCAAGAATTATAAATATCTCAAGAATCGGCGAATAAAGGATCTATTCTATTCGCATATGAGTTCGCCCACTTTAGCCAAATATCAGCATTACTTCCCTCATCTATTTTCCCGTATTTGCTCAAAAGAGCTTCTTTCAAAGCTAAAAGATAAGATCTGATGTTTTGACTGTGGATCCAATCCTTAACGAAACCTTCAAGTTGATCGATTTTTTGTTGTTCTTCTTGCTTTTTCTTTTCTAGCTCCAACTGCTTTTGCCTTTCTTCTTCCCATTTTTTTCGCCATTCTTCTCTTTCAATTTCTTTAGAGCGAATCTTTATCGCCATTTTAATTAGACCAATAATACTAGCACTGATCATATCGTCTAGATTTCTTCTTTTACCATCTGACCACTGCCTTCTGATTCCACTAATATACTCCTCTGTTTTCATGACTAGTGATAACTGACCATTTGGTGAATACTTATATTGAGGAGTGTTGCACATCCATGGATGTCGTTCTCTTTCTTTCATTTGCTTTGGAGTGAGTTCAATTTCGTCTCGATCACATTTCTCCTTAAGGCATACTTCAATCTTCACACCTAAAACATCAACATAGGTAATCACCTTCTCGTTAGCCAATGATATCTTAAAATCACAATTTTCTAATGTTTTAATCAGCGCATCCATAACACATAATCCCCTCATTAAACTCTCCGGCGACACTTGTATATTGAGGCATTGATTAGTCCTAGGATACAGAATCCCATTCTGGTTTTTCTTTGCTTTCTTCAGAATCTTATATGCATCGCTAACAAGTTGATGTAGATTCGTGAGAGAACTACATACCCTGAATTGTTCGGAACCATTTCTTATAGTCCTAATTGTAGCTTCTGCCTTGGAAAAATGTTCTTGATCAACATATTCATCTTCCACCTCGATTACAGATATAACTATTTCATCATTGGAATCAGTGTTTGGCAGAGTTGTTTTTTTGACAGGCTTATTAAATTCTAACTTTGCCCAATATCCAAGTCCTGGAACTGGAATATTGTGTCTCTTACATAACTTAGAAAGCCCTCTATCAGACATCCCAAACTCTTTTGCAAGTTTTCTCATAGGACTTGACCAGACTTTTTTATATAAATCCACGCGATTAATTTTGATTTGATTATTCCCCATATTGAACTCCTTCCTTTCATTTTTAGATTATTCACACGAGAATTATAGCAAAATTGACAAGATCTCTTATACATTTTAAATGCTGAACAATGTGGTCGGAGGGGTATAGCGACTGTCTTTTGAGGTAAAACAAAAAAGCGTAACTCATCATATGCAAACAGGTTACGCCTTATATGTAATAGCGGGGGGAGGATTCGAACCTCCGACCTCCGGGTTATGGGCCCGACGAGCTACCAGACTGCTCTACCCCGCGGCAAATTCTAATACTAAAATAACAAATATAATTAAAATAATCAACAACAGTTGTTAACTTTATTAAAATCTTTTCCTAATATTCTCACCGATTTCCTGCATCTTTCCATCGGGATATTGATAACTCGGCCAATGCTTTACAACACCGTCGCCTTCTTTCCTCGGGATAATGTGGAAATGCACATAGTCAACTAACTGACCAGCTGCCTTACCATTATTGCATAAAACATTATATCCATCAGCATTCATCGCAATACCAACAGCTTTAGCGATCTTACCGAGTCTTGCACAAAAATCAGCAAGAACATCTTCAGGGCACTCGTCAAGTTTCTCATACTTTGTCTTGGGGATTACAAGAGTATGGCCATCACTGACAGGGTTAATATCAAGAAATGCAAATACAGCATCATCTTCATAGATCTTTTCACAGGGAATCTCACCGGCAATAATTTTTGTAAAAATACAATCCTGCTGCCCCATAGCCGATCCCGTTAATGAGAATTATTGTTCTTTTGTATCTTCCTTAGACCCTTCTTGCTCCGCAGATTCTTCGGCCTCTTCTGCTTCATCTGGCTGTTTTTCCACAGCTTCCGCCTCAGCCTGCTCTACCACTTCCTCTTTAGCTTCAACAGCTTCTTCCGGCTGCTTTTCTTCCTTCTTAAGCTTGCCAGTCATTTCTTCATAAACAGTTGTTCGTTTAGCTCTTTTATTTGTGCCCTTGCCTGACTTTTTCTCGGCTTTTTCCTCGTCTGCGCCGATTAATTGCAGAAGTACGACTTCACCATTATCACCAAGCCTTCTCATTACAAGCTTAATGATTCTGGTATAGCCGCCAGACCTGTCAAGATACCTTGGCCCGATCTCACTAAAGAGCTTACCAACAACGGTACCCTTTTTTACAGACTGGCCGTCTTCGTAAGCGATAATATCACGATTGCCAAGAAGAGATATAGCTCTGCGGCGAGCTGCCAAGTCACCCTTTTTGGCTAAGGTGATAAGTTTCTCAGCAAAACCACGCACTTCTTTAGCCTTTTGTATCGTCGTTGATATACGCTCGTGTTCGAAAAGCGACTGAACCATATTCCGGCGCATTGCCAGTCTATGCGAACTCGTCCTACTTAATCTACGTCCTGCAATTCTATGACGCATTCTACACCATTCCTATCTACGTAAACATCAAAACTACTGTTATTTAATCAGGCAAACCTGGCATACCAAGGGAAAGTCCCAAGTCTGCCAACTTACGTCTGATTTCACGTAAGCTTGTTTTACCAAAACTACGGATCTTCAATAATTCCGGCTCGCTTAGCTTTGCCAGCTGACCGACCGTATCGATTTTTGCAGATTCAAGGCAGTTACTCGCACGTACCGAAAGCTCCAACTCACTAACCGGCATATTCAGCTTGCTCATCAACTGCTCATCTACTTCTTCTTCGATAGTCTCTTCTACCAATTCCTGGCTAACTGTCTCTTCGCCCATTTCGCCGTACTGAACGAACGGGTTGACATACTTTCTAAGGATTTTTGATGCTTCAACCAACGCCAGTTCCGGAGTAATCGTACCATCTGTCCATATCTCCATAACCAGCTTATCATAGTTTGTACGCTGGCCTACACGAGTATCCTCTGTACTGTATCTGACTCTTCTAACCGGAGAATAAGATGCATCGATAATTATATTACCGATTTCCTGCTCGAATCTGTCAGCAGCGTTGATCCTTTCAGATGCGGGAACATATCCACGCCCATTCTCAACAACCATTTCCACCTCAAAATTAACATCTTCGGTGAGAGTTGCGATCAGGCTATTTTTATCAACTATCTCGATAGCAGGATCTGCTACGATGTCACCACTCTTAACCTCGCCTGCTTTATTTACTGAAATCTTCATTGTCTTAGGCCCCTGTCCATCGAGCTTGACAACGAGAGATTTTACATTCAGCAGTATTTCATTAGCGTCTTCCAACACGCCCTTGATAGACGTAAACTCATGGTCAACGCCTGAAATTTTAATGCTTGTTACGGCACTACCTTCCAATGCAGACAGTAAGATCCTTCTTAGACTGTTGCCTATGGTCGTACCGAATCCTCTCTCGAACGGTTCGACTAAAAACTTGCCGTACTTATCCGTCGAGACCATACTATCTCGCTCCAGGCGAGTAGGCAGTTCCAAACCGCGCCATCTAATTCGCATATCGGCCTCCTGTAATAAATTCCCTTATGGCCATCTTCTATATTCCCCTGTTAATTATCTTGAACAAAATTCAACTACCAAGTGTTCTTCTACCGGTATCTGGATATCTTCACGAGTCGGAAGAGCTACGATTGTTGCTTCCGGCTTATCTCTATCCAGCTGAAGCCAGCTCTGTGTAGTATAATTTGCATTTGTTTCTAATTGCTTTTTAACCTGCTTTTTACTTCTATCAGCAGGCTTAAGTGTGATCTTATCGCCTATCTTAGTCGTATAGTCACTGATATTTACTCTACGGCCGTTCACATAAATATGACCATGAGAAATTACCTGCCTGGCTGCCTTACGTGAAGGCGCAAAGTTCAGTTTATATACAACATTATCAAGCCTTCTTTCGAGAAGCTGCAACAGCGTCTCACCGGTGTTACCCTTCATACGTTCTGCCTTATGAATATATCGCATGAACTGCTTATCCAGAAGACCGTAATAACGTTTTACTTTTTGCTTTTCGCGAAGACGGACTGCATACTCGCTCTGTCTGCCGCGGCGCCAGCCGTGCATACCCGGAGCTAAGTTACGAGTTTTCTTCTCGATCGGGCACTTAGATGTCTCGCAGCGAATGCCCTTAAGCATAAGCTTCATGCCTTCACGGCGACACAATTTACATGATGATTCAAGATAACGTCCCATTCGTTTTTACTATCCCTTATATAATTTTGTTACTGTTATACACGCCTTCTTTTTCTCGGCCGACATCCGTTATGTGGAAGCGGGGTAATATCTTCGATCGAAGATATTCTCAGTCCCGCACCCTGAAGTGCCGATATCGCCGACTCACGTCCCGAACCAGGCCCC
>JANQHJ010000088.1 GCA_028282745.1 Sedimentisphaerales bacterium
GCCAGGCCGGCCCCTGCTGCTCGAATTCGACCGCATCCGGCCTGACAAGAAATAACCCGGCACCACACAAAACTGCAAAGCCAACAGTAACTGCCCAACGAGCACTATTAACTCTGCCGATCTGGTGAGCCTGAACATCATGCTCCATCACGGGAACAGGTAGTTTTTGCTTTAATGAACCCGCAGTTTTCCAACAAGCCAAAGAGATGCCTACGCCAAATAAAAGCAGTACCGACGCCCGCCGGCTGAAATTTAATCTATACACCGCGGTTTTGCGCAGTTCCAGATCAAGTACCCTGATATCCGTCTGCAATTGCTGATTGTTAGGGTAATCTACGAGTTTTAGCTTTAACGCTTCAAGCCTTTCAGCACGCAAAGGATCATAGAGTTTTCTTTGCAGATAATTCGTAAAAAGCAGACCGCCAACTACCAGCGAAAAGACCGCAGCGATAACCGCAAGACTTATAGAAGTTCGCCCGGCAAATCCCCTGAAAACGTTCATTGATTTTTCAGTGCTTTGATCCATATTAATTTTCATGTAGTTTCTTTAGCCTGAGATGCTCTCTTGGGCAATATTTATAACACCGCCCGCACGATATACACTTGCCCCGGTCTGGCTTATAATCTTCATGTTTTAGGTGTATGGAAAGACCTATCAGTTTTGTACCTATACAAAATCCCAGTAATCCCCCGACTAACCATGTCCCCAACCGAAACTGAGTCCTGATCTTTTCAGCGTCATTATATAGAGCCTGCGTAGATAACCCGGTTGCTCTAAAAGCCCTGCTTGGATTGCTGACATCCGGAACCTGCCCGCTATCTTCCATGTATATCCGCTCGGCAAGCCGGACATCCGCATTAAAACGTGACCAGCTTATAGATAAACGTGAACATATAAAACCGCCAAGTACAACAAGTACCGGCAGCAATATGACAAGCCCTGCCAAAACATTCTTACTTTTTAAATAGTTCTCTTTAGGCCATTCAACGGTAGGCTTTTCGATAGCGCCAAACGGACAGGCATCTTCGCAAAGCCTGCATTTAATACAATCGTCAGGTGTTATGGTAATCCGTTTCCACGACAGTCTTGAAAACCATCTAAGCAGAACAGAATACGGACATATAAACCGGCAATACGCCCTGCCGACAAAAACACATATTAATAACAGCGACAAGCTGAAAATTATCACCTGTATCGAGCCACTCATTCTAAAAAATGTAATGAATGGATCGTATCTGCAAATAATAAATCCGCTGCCGGTTGCTGCGCAAAGCACTCCCGCTCCGAGGTAAAGAACAGGAAATAAGCCCAGTACCGCTGCCAGCCAATAAGGTATCTTTATTGGTCGCAGCATTACAAAATCCTGGATCGCTCCAAGCGGACAAACTCCCGCGCAAAATGCCCGCCCAAAAAATAATGTAAAAACAAGCGGCAAAAGAAAAAATATCAATACTATAAAAGGCACACTAAAGCTGCTCTGAAAAATAGCAAGTGATACGTTCTGGACTGAGCCTATCGAACAAACGCAGCCTTTCCGCCAGAAGCCAAAATATAATAATGAAAATATCATTAGCCAGAACACTGCTTTGCGCGACCGCAGCTTTAAAACAAAATAGCTCGCCAGACATAAAGTTATCGCTAACACCGCAACATCAAGATAGCCCATCCATTCAGGTCTTGGCCCAGCCTGGCGAACATAATCAACTGACGGAATTTCGTATTCGGTTTCGACGAAATCCGGCGGCGGGAAGCGTTCCGCCGCTGAAGCAAACGCACTTACAAACAAACCACACAGTAGCATTAAGATTAAACGCTTAATTCCCAAGCTAAGACGCCCCCTTCAGGATGTAAGGCTTATTGCTGCTAACTCTTCTTATCGCCCGGGCTGGGCATGCCATCGCAATAAAGCATTCATTGCAGTTCAGGCAGCGGTCATGCCTGATCTGCAAAAATAATGAACCGTTACCAAAAGCGGTACAGCCTTTAACACATTTCGCACAGCCGATACACAGCGATTCATTTATATTATATTCGAAGTAAGGCTCTTCTACGAACTTGCGTTCAATCGCACCTGCCGGGCAAAGCTGGTTCTCCGCGCCGGTATCCAGCTTGCGTGGTTCCGGCTCGAAAAAGCCCGTACACAGGTCACAGTACCCGCACATCTCGAAAGCGTGAACACACTTAACCGCCGATTCTTCCAATACACAATAACTCGCGCAATTACCGCACGACACGCACTTGTATGGATCGATCTGCCAGACATATTCGGGTTTTTGTTTTTTCCAAAAAGCCAAGCCGCCCACTGCCAAAAGTGACACACCAGCCGCACCTCGACCAGCCATTCTTAGCATATCACGTCTGCTGATTTTTTTATTTTCTTTCATCTTACTATCTCAATTTTTTCAAAAATTCTTATCGTATTATGTAGCGTATCCATAACAATAACTCGCCCATTACCATCGACCGCCACATCAAACCCGCCAAGCTGACACTGCTCTGGAGTTTCACACGGCACAGCCTTTTCTGTGGGCACTAACTGCTCCGGCCCGGCGACGAGCCCGATATATTTCCCGTCCTCGTCATATACCTTTACACGAACCAATCCTTTCTCACATGTCACAAACTGCCCTTCACTGGTCATTGCGAAATTAACCGGGTTACAGCAGCCGCAGAATCCTTCCACACCACTTGAATAATCACCCCAGGAAAATTCCAGGTCGCCGTTAAATGTATAGGCCTCGATCTTGTGCCTGCCGGGATTCACTACTCTAAGCAGCCCGTCATCAGCTATTGCAAGATCAAAGTATGGACTCGGTATCGAAAAGCCGGGTATATTACGCTGCTTATCTTTCTGCCCGATCACTTTAAGAAGCTCACCCTTTTTATTATAGCGAGCAACAAGACGATTGCCCGCATCGGCAACGAATATATTGTCACCGCTGACTGCTATACTTGTTAATACAGCATCAGCTTTTTCATGTTTGAATCCTCCTGCCTCTTTGCCGCTGCTGTCATAGATCTCGACAGTATTATTAGTCCCTGCATAGATTGTCTTATCTTTAGATATGAATAAACATCTGGGTGGGCCTTTCGTTTTTATCCCGCGAATTAATTTATCGTTATTATTAAATATATTGATCTGCGAATCACCCGCCACGTAAATATTATTTTCGATATCTACCGCAACGGCCCTGGGATTTTTCAGACCTGTTGTGATCGGGCTTTGCGATTCTTCGTAGAGCGGATTCTCCGATGAAGCCACGGCCTGCTTGGAAACATCATAATTAAAATCCTTGCCGAGCTTATTCCCAGCCTCGCCTGCTATATCCATATAATATATTGCCGTAACAGCTATCGCTATCAAAACCGGCACAGCAACAAGGATCAGCTTATCGGTTATAACTTTTTTCTCATTATTACCCATTGTAATGCGCCTGATAACTTATAGTATATAACAAAAAGAAGACAAATGCCGGTTTTGACTATTAAAAAAGTTCTTTTTATTCATTAAGTTAGAGACTCTTAAAAACATCTTAGCAAATAGCTTCTTTATATTCAATCAATCCGCAGTCTCTCTCACATCGAGGCAGATCATTTTATTCAAATCCCGTATTATCAACCGGCCATCAACTATAGCCATCGGCCCCCATGCGTCCGGGCCCGGCAGCACTTTCGCTTGACCAAGCAAATTAAATTTATCATTGCGAGCCTCGACCATCGACAACACCCCATCATCATCGACCACATAGATCAAACCATCGGCAATAACATAAGCCCCCAAACCGAACTTATGATTGACCGAGCTGCTCCACAGAACCTTACCTTTTATATCAAGGCAAACAAGCTGCTCATCCGGCCGAACGCCGTAAATATTACCCTTATAAAAAATTGGCGTCTGCTGGGCCGAGCCGAATACCCCTGCTTCAAGGCGGTATTTGATCTTCGGAATTATTCTTCCATCTTCTTGAATAAGTTCCATCATCGCCGAACCGGCATTGTAACCGCCGCATAAAAATATCTCGGACTCACTGACAACGACCGGCGTCGGCACATTAGCTATACGTATTTTCCACTCATTTATTTCAAAAAGGATATTGCCGTCTTCTGCACAAACGCCAACGATCCCGCCCGACGCGCAGTATAAATATATCCGCCTGCCTTTAAATTCTATCGGAATAATCGACGAATGCGTCATCTTCCAGCCGTTCGGGTTCGGCGTATTCCACAACACTTCACCGCTGTTACAATCAACTGCTATCATCAACGAGCTTCCGCCCGGCGCGATGATCGCCCTGCCGTCTTCTATTAATGGGCACTGCCCCGCATACCACGGCGGCTCGGTAGTACCATACTCTTTGACAAGGTCGATCATCCATTTAAACTCACCGCTACCGGCATCGACACATGTAACATGACACTTCGGCCCAAGCGATACCAGGTATTCATCGCTAACAGCGCTGACCGTCCTACTCATCCCGTGATTACGCTTGACCTTAACGGGATATGAAAATTGCCAAACATCCTCACCCTTCTCCAGCGACAAACACCGGGCTGTATCACGCTGATTCTCCCTGTCATAATCGAGAAAATAAACGCTGCCTTTATTAACCACAGCTCCGGCATATCCCTGCCCAACTTCGATCTCCCACAAAACCTTCGGCCCAGTCTCAGGCCACTTCCGGGCAAGCTTAACCGACTGCGGCGAAACCGCGTCTCTATTGGGCCCCCTGAACTGCGGCCACTCGCCCGGGGTTGGCGAAGGTTTTTCGCTGAACTTTATAACCTTTATATCGCTTCTCGGATCGATCGAATCTTCAGGAACAAACCCCTCAGCCCTGTCCGTACCTGGTACTCGCTTTGTAAATTCATCAGGCGATTCATAGTTAATTAAATTATATATAAGCCCAACAGCAACAACGCCGACGCTAACGAATATCAGCCATGACAATACCGAATAAAATATCTTTAACTTACTCAAAATACTACTCGTTTCTCAAACCTTCAAGCAGGTCACCTTTAAGCGCGACCGAACCAGCCAGCCATATCCAGAACAACCCACTAATAGCAATCATAATGATCGTCAATCCAAGAGATATAAACGGAACTCGCTGGGCCGATGAAATTAACACAGGCATCACCGCGACAGCCGCGGTAACAACACCTATTAAAAACCCCATGAGCACAAGCCCAAAATGCTCACGTAATATTATTCGCTTGAGAGTAGCTTTTTCGAAGCCCAGCGCCCACAACATCGCCAACTCGCCACGCCTGTCTAAAACATTTCGCAGTACCACAACACCCAATCCGAAACTGCCCAGGATAATACCAAAGCCGCCCAGCACCTGGAACACCGTCAAATACGTATTCTCGACTGAGCTAAAAGCCGCTAATTTTTCAGCGGTAGTCGTCACTTCAAAGCCTTTATCAGACATCCTTTCTGTCAGCAACTCAAGCACCTCACTACCTTGACCCGGCTGTGTATCTATAAGGAACATTCGATAGCCTTGTTCATTACTAAAACGCTCACGGAAGTTTTTGTCTGATATAATAAGATTACCCTGCAAGATGGAATTATTGATCACTCCAACAATTCGAACTCTAAAACTGCGCCCCGAATCATCTACATATTCGATCTCATCGCCCGGCGATTTACCCAATCCCCAGATAACTGTCGCCTCATCCCCAATAGCTGGTATTGCATCATCCCCCAATTTTTCTTCAAGAACATCCCAACCTGAATTTTCACTGAACATTATATTAGTAAATGAAAATGCTCCTCGCGATTCAAGCTCGGCAGGTTTCACACTAAGCAGCTGCGGCTTCTGTACTCGGTTCAGATTAAAGCAGCTGGCATCTTCACCATCACGAACTCGGATTGAAACAAAATTAACACCTTTTAGCTCATCCTCGAAAAACCTATACTCTCGCTGCACCGGTTCTAAATTCAGATCTTTTGTAATAACAGCCGAAGATTGGGCCATTAAAATAAAGCCGCCCGTCCCTGACCCTCTTTTCTCGGCTCCTGCTAACGGATCACGCCTGTTGGATCCGACACCGACCACCATGAATACTCCCAGGGCCAACAACGTAACAACTGCTAAACTTCGGCCGGGCCGGCTTTGAGCATTAGCTGAAGCAAGAGACGCAATCGAGCTAAACTTTCGCTGCGAACCGGTTATTTTCAAACGAGCGACAATTATCCCGCTCAAGAGCAGTAACGCTCCCCCTCCGAAAAACGCTCCGACCTTCATTGAATCATCAATTAATCCAGCAGCAATCAGAAGCAATGCGGAAACTAAAGTAATCACCAATAATATATAAGCTAACTTACCACTTCCGGCAGGTGAGCTTATATCAAATTGTCCCTGCCGGCTCCCATCCAAAAGCTCCCTTATTGACTTTCGCAATTCCTTTCTGCCCGCATACCAGATACTCGCGGTCGCCATCAGGATACCAGCCACTACAGAGATCACGCACGATTTTACAGTAACATAGAACCCAAGCTCCGACCCGCTTACCGCGTCAGCCCAGATCGTAGTTAGTAACCGGATAACAGCTTTTGTATATGCCAATCCAAGCACAAGCCCCAAGCCTGAGCCTGCTATTGCAAGAACCATACCCTCCCAAATAAACAATCCATGCACAGTCGCCTCGTTAAAACCGCCTGCCAACAATATACCTGCCTGATTCGTTCGCCTCTGCACCCCGAAAACAAACAACAAACCAGTTAGCACCAACGCCGAACCGATAAGAAACATACTAAGCCCGGCAAACAACTGCCCAAAATCAGTCCCCTCACTACTTGCTTTTAGGCCTCGCTGCCGAACATCACTAAAAAATAATCCCTCGGAACGAGGATTGATCATATCCTTTAAGCTATTTGATAATTGCTCGGTTCCAAATTGTGAAGCCGGATACCTTACAGCGGTAACACTGCCGTAACGATTCGACCACATCTGCTGCCCTGTTTTTAAAGATATAAATGCCTTGGGCGTTCCACGGTAATCCTCCCAGTATTTCTCGTCAACATCTCGAATTTTATCCAGATCGACCGGCACCCCCGGCTCCCATTGGCGGCAGTTCTCGACATCCTTCAATCCGGGAAAGTCCGGCATCAAAGTCTGATCAGCCGCTAAGCCCTCTATCTCAACAACCTCTCGAACAGTAAATTTCTTTCTATGCTCATCCAGCTTGCCGTCCGAACTCAGTACAAAATAAGACAGCTCGATCACATCCCCACTTTGAGCCTTTATATCATCAGCAAGCCATCTATTTATAATAATTTCATCATCGGCTAATTGGCTCGCAGGGAATCCGCCCAATTTTACATTGTCATCGATAGCTGCAACCATACTATACGGACACGAATCGGTATCGCTTTTAATTTCATTTACAAAATAAGTCAAAATGCCCGTAGCCTTCGGTGACAATCCCTTTGCTTTTCGAAAAATATCATCATCGATAAATACTCGCCGACTTGCTAACTCAATAACACTTCGCTTTTCATTAGCTTTAAATCCAAGTCCGACATCGGCAATCGTCCAGGCCTTCTTAACAGCCGAATCGACGTCTTCGGTCTTTATATCATTAGTATCACCACTGCCAAGCAAAAGAAGATTCGCATGTCCCGTTAGTTCCAGCTTTTCTTCGAGCCAGCTTCTCGGCACAAAAATATTCAGGGGCCATTGCTGATTCGATTCGAGCCCGAACCGCCCGAACTCTTTTTCTGTTGCGATCGCTTTTACCGGCAACCGAAAACTAATGCTATTTTCCCCTGAGGCCGTCAAAGCTGTATCAAGTGGCAAAACCCCCGGCTTAACTATTCGAAGCACTATCTCGTCTGTTGATTCTAATAAAAGCTTATTTGCCAAAGCCATGTTTAAAACTACCTGCCCCGACCAATCTTCTATAACTTTAGCCTCCCCCATCGCAAAGAAATCGTCATCAACACCATAAATTCTTACATTGTTTGCCCGCCTTGTCCCATCAGCATTAACTGCAACGCCATGCAAAGCTATCACCGCCGCTGCAGGTGAGTTTAACTCGGAAGATACTCGCCCAGCCAACTCGGTAGTAAAAAATTCGCTGCCCGTAGATAAAACCAATTCTGTCTTACCGAGTCTTTGTTCGACTATCATGCTTAAGCTGCCCCGCACACTGTCACCAACGAACAATGCTCCCGACAGAACCGCCGTACCGACCATAGCTGCAATCAACACCGCCAAAGCCGTCCGCCAATAAAAAACCAGGCTTCGTTTTATCAAACAGGCTAAATACATCAGCTTTCTTCGCTTAAACTGCCATTATCCAGTTTATAAACTTTACTCATCTTCTTCGCCAAATCCATAGAGTGCGTAACTACTACAAGAGTCACTTTTCTCTTTTCATTTAGCTCGATCAGCAATTCGGAAATTTCCCCAGCCGTATCGGCATCAAGAGCCCCGGTCGGCTCATCTGCAAGTAAAAGTTTCGGCTCATTAACTAACGCCCTCGCCAAAGCCGTCCTCTGCCTTTGTCCAACGGAAAGCTCACCGGGCCTATGATTTTTATGATCAGCCAGACCAACCGCCTCGATCAACTCTAACGCTCTTTGTTCTATTTGATTTTTTGATTCTTCGCAAAATCCCGCTAGCGTCGGCACTATAACATTTTCAAGTACACTGCACTGAGGCAGTAAATGATGCAATTGAAATACAAAGCCGATATCCTGATTCCGCAGTTTCGCGAGAGCTTTTTCATTCATCTGTTTCAAATCACTGCCATTTACTATAACGGCCCCGGCACTCGGCTCATCAAGTCCGCTAATGATATTCAACAGCGTACTTTTACCGCTGCCGGAAGGCCCGACTATCGAAACACTCTGGCCCGCTTCGACCCTAAGATTAATATTTTTTAAGATATGGGCAGGTTCATTGACACCCGGTACCGGAAAGTCCCTGCAAACATTAATTAATTCAAGCATATCTCACCTATTGAAATTGCTGACGGTTTCTTCGAAAACACGGATATAATTTACAGCGCTTTGTTTAATGTCGAATTTCTCTATTATAGCTTCTCTGCCCGCACCTCCAAGTCTTTTCAACTGTTCCTCATCTCTCAAGACAAATGACAATTTATCAGCCAATACTTCGGGCCCGTTCGGTTCATATAATATCACAGCCTCACCGACCTGCTCACATAATTCTCTAAACACTCCGATCGCCGGCTGAACAACCACCGTCCCGGCTGCTAATGATTCCAGCACATACAAACCGTATGCAGGCTCACGAACCTCCGGCACACAAACTACACTCACATTTTTCAAAAGATCGAGCTTGGCGGAAGGCCTCATAGCATCGACCCACTGAACACTTTTCTCAACACCAGCTTTCCGCAGCTTTGAGTTTATCCGCTCTAAGTAAGACTTATCCTCTGCCGTATGACCGCCGGCAATTTTCAGCTCAACTTCGGAAAGGGCCTTTTGCTTTTTAAGTTTCACAAAAGCATCAATTAGTATTTCCAGTCCTTTGGTTTCACACATCCGTGACAAATATCCTATAGTCGGCCTGTCGGGTAATTTTTCTTTTGACGGACACCTGTCAACTTCAATCCCGGTATAAATAACTTCTATCTTCTCTCTTGGTATATCAGCCCGTTCCGAGATATGCCCGGCAAAGTATTCACTCACTGATATAAACTTATCTATCCCCTTGGCGCATTCTTTAAGTAGTTGCCAGGCTTGCTCTTTATACTGCTCCGCAAGCTCATCGAGAAACTCATCTTCATCCTGCAACAGGCAAACAACAGGCGCCCGCACCGCTTCTTTTAACCTTTTAACCATCCCCGCCAAAAGAAGATTGGACAAGCATATCACATCAGGTCTATTTTCCTCTTGAGCCAGCCATTGCCCAAGCCGCTCAAGCTCTTTGACCTGCTTACCTTCCTGGCCCTTTAGCATAGAGACGGTAGTCTCACCAAGGTCTTTCGCATCAACCGCACCAGCCCGCCGGCTGACCCAGCTCAACAATTTCGGTGAATCGAACAATTTATCAAGCCACCTCGGCGTCCTTCTGAAAAAGCCCGACTTCTGCTGAAGATAAACATTAATTCCACCGAAAAATATCGGCGCATTACTGGTCTTTCGATCCTTGTCCGTTTGCAGCGGCAGATACATCGGTATCATCGTCACGTCATGGCCCTGGTCGCGAATAGCCCTGACTAACGCCGCGTCGCGCAGACAATTCTCACAATAAAAATTATCACCCGAACCAGGAGTTAATTGCGCAATCTTCATTGTTAAAGCTTCATCTCTAAACAGTATAGAATACCGTTATCACAACCGACTATTATCATCCCATCTAT
>JANQHJ010000026.1 GCA_028282745.1 Sedimentisphaerales bacterium
AGTACCTCTTATGCATATGACGATTACGGTAATCTCATTACGCAGATAACTGGTTATGGGGGTGCTAATGCGGCGACTACAGTTTATTTCTATAATGAATATAATGAGCAGACCAAGGTAAAAGACCCTCGTGGTAGTTACCGCAGTACATTTTACTCTAATTCAGGTACGGTTACCGCAGAGTGGGTTTACGCAAACCCCGGTTGCACTACACTAATCAGTGCCACAGAATATGAGTTTGACGGTAATGGGCGTTTGACATTAACGAAAGTGGCTAATGAGCAAGCCCCGTGGGCTACAACCGACACTCCTGACTGGGCAAGTACCCAATATATCTATGACGGATACGGCCGTAAGACCGCTCAAGTTGTCGATCCTGGCGTTGGTGGCAGGAACCTTACTACCAGCTATGAATATAATAACCAGTCGGAGCTCACAAAAACAACCGGCCCTAACGGGGCAAGCACAATTACAGTTCGTGACGGCAGAGGTTTGACAGAAAAGAAAATCTATAAGTTTGGTACAAGGTCTTCTACGATGAGCTTCTACTATGACAAGAACGGTAATCTTATCAAGAAAGTAGATCCTGAAGGAGTAACTGAAATATATCAGTATGATGATTTTGATCGCAGGTTACGGAGTCGCAAGGGTAAATAGAGAATAGTTTGGTTTTAGTTAACTGTATGGATGAATTTAATAATAAAAAAGGATGGGAATCATGTATAGGAAACCTTTATTCTTAAGTATCGTATTGTTTCTGTTGATTGCATGTACTGGTTTGGCGCAGGCAGATAGTGTTGAGCAGGCAACTAAGGATATATGCACTCACATCAAAGCCCAAAATCAAACAGCTGCGCATACGGCTGTATCTAAGCTTTGGAAGGAATATGCCCGTGATCCCAACCTTGGACAAGGTCTAATGAAGGTTGCCAAAGCATATAGGCATAAAGGTGATAATGATAAGGCTGTAATACTGTATGACCAGATGGCTCAGAGATTTGGTGATAGTAATTATGGTCAACTGGCCCTGATATATAAAGCCAAACTCGACCTGTCCCAATTGATGAAATCTGGTGACTTTGCATCTGCTGAGTCAGTTATCACAAATATAAAATCTGATTTTCCCGGTCGTAATGATCTTGCGAAGCAGATTTATATCATGACTAAAAGCCATGGTAGGGATCGCAAGAGCAGAATGTGGTTGTATGACCAGGTCATTGCGCAGTTTCCGAATGATAAATACGCAACTATAGCGAACATGCAGAAGGACAAGCTTGCTATAGTAAGGATGGTCTGGAAAAATAAATATGTGGCAGCGAATGCTGCGGTAGCAAAGCTCAAGGCTGATTATGCTGATTGCGACCAGCTTGGCGATTCATTGCTGGCAGTTGCTAATGCGTATAAGAACAGGGGTAAACTGCAAAAAGCGGATCAAATCTATGCCGAAGTTAAATCAAAGTATTCAGATATGTATTCAGGTGAGAAAGCAAAAATATCTCTTACCAAACTCAGCATCCAGGGATTAATCGAGAATTCAGATTATGATGCCGCTAAAGCAGCTATCGCTCAGTTCAAATCTGATTACCCTGATAGTAATAGTCTCGGTTGTAAATTGTGTGCTCTTGCCGAGTCTTTTAGGAGAAAAGGTAAGTCGGATCACGCGATTTGGCTATATAAACGGATCATAAAGGAGCTGCCAGATGATAAATGTGTGCAAAAAGCCCAATTGCAGCTATTGGGTACGACTGTACGAAAGATGGTAAGGTCTGGCTATTTCTCAAAGGCAGAGAAAGAGTTGAAAAAGATGAAAGCTGGCTGTTCTGAGCACCCCGGATTTGCGAGAGAATTGTCCATGACCGCAAATGTCTATGCAAAGATGGGGCGATATGAAAGGTCGATGCAGCTTAATGACGAGGCTTTAAATGCTTCAAAATCAAAACAATTAAGTGCTTCTACAGCATTAAAAAACTCTAAAATTCGGATTTATGAAATGATCGATTCGAATGATCCCGATAGGTTTATAAATGCTGAAACTGCTGTAGGAAAATTAAGGGATGATTTTGGAAACAGCAAATATCTGAATCCAATCCTTAACCAAATAGCGGATAAATTACACGATGCAGGTAATTATGAAGAAGCCAAGAGAGTGTTTGGTATAGTGGCACAGGATTATGCCAATAATGGTGAAAGTGGCTTGTGGGCATATTCGAATATCAAAAGATATGAGCTATTTGCATTGATCAATGCAGATGACAAAGCAGGTTACAAAAGAGCAATTAAACAAGTAGGCAGGGATATTGCGGATGATCAGAAACGTTACTTCGTGTATTCATGCCTTGCGGACAAAATATATAACTATGGAGCGAAGATTGGAGCCGAAGATAAAGAAATCTTAAAAAAGTACTATAATAGAGCTATCGATCTATATGAAAATAAAGTACTTGGTTATATTGATAAGAGTGAAGTGGAGGCCCGTTCTTATTTTGATCTTGCGCTAATGTACAGAGACCTTGGCAAGTATAGAAAGGCTCTCGAGCATTGCAAGGTTCTTGTTGATGAGTATCCCGGCTTTAAATCAGCTTGGTATGGACAATATATGCTGGGCAATATCTATGAAATAATGCTTGAAGAAAGGCTCGTTTCGAAGGAACAGGCTAAAACCCAAATCAGAGAAGCTTACACCCAGCTTATAGAGAAATATCCGGACTGTAAGTTCGCACAGGTTGCTAAATCATGGTTGAGACGAAACTAATTTTAAGATAATGGAGATTTGTAAGATGAGGTCCAAATATACCATCGGCCTTGGGATTTTGTTTTTCTTGTCACTCGTAGTTTTTATCTGCTATGCCTGGCCAAATCAACCGCCAGTTGCCAATCTCAAAGCGCAACCCCGATACGTGATAGTCAACAAGGATGTGGTACTTGACGGCAGCGGGTCATCCGATCCTGATGGCAGTGTAGTAGAATGGAAGTGGGATTTTACAAACGATGGAACATACGATTATACTGAAACCGCCAGCTCAGCGTCAGATGGTCAGTACGATAAAAAAACCATCTATTCTTATGATTCTTCGGGCACTTATACAGCTAAGCTTAATGTTAAAGACGACGATGATGCTGAAGATCTAACCCCTGATACAGATATTATTACTGTAAGTGTGGACTCAGATGGTGATTGTATGCCTGATGACTGGGAGACAGAGTATCTGGGTAATACAAGCTATAGTTATGAAGAAGATAAAGATGGAGATGATTACAATAATATATGTGAATATTTACACGGAACAGACCCCAATGATAATACAGATAAGCCGGATGGGGTATCTTATAATATGACCATTTACGTTCCAGGGCAGGTTTGTTCGATTCAGATGGCAATAGATGGCAGTATTAATGGTGATACTATTGTAGTGTCGCCGGGTACTTATTATGAGGCTATAGATTTCCTGGGTAAAGAGATTACCGTAACCAGTACGGATCCAGATGACTGGGCTGTTGTTGCTGAAACTGTAATAGATGCAAGCAATTTATCAAAAGTTGTAGTTATTGATGGTGCACAAGATTCGGATACTGTGATAAAAGGCTTCACTATTACTAATGGAGATGTAGGTATCTTCTGTGATGGTAGCTCACCGACAATCAGTAATTGCGTTATTAAAGATAACGGTTATTTTGAGGGAAGTTATGGTTCCATTGGCGGGGGAATTTTTCTTGACAATGCGAGTCCCCCAATAAGTAATTGTTATATTATTAATAATAAAGCTTTGAGAGGAGGTGGTATATATTCTAAAGACTCAACAACTGCTCTTACAATAAAGAACTGTGTTATTGCCGGGAATGAGGCAAAGGATTATGGTGGTGGAATATATAATTATGACTCCTCACCTGAATTGACTAATTGTACTATTACGCAGAATAGCAGCGATAACCTTTACAGTGGTGCAGGGATCTATAACATGGGTGATTCGGATCCAATAGTGCAAAACTGTATTTTGTGGGATAACGGCTCTCAAGGTGATGAAGTTTATAATGATACTCTGTCTAGTCCGACTTTTAAATATAGTTGTATCAAATATTGTTTTCAAAATGGCGGATCCTGGTACACTTCATATGGAACCAATGGTGGTAATAATACAGAGGATGATCCCTTATTCGAGGATGATGCAGATGTTGATGGTTATGATAATGTTTATGGCTCTATGGATGATGGTTTAAGATTGTCAGCAACTAGTGATTGCGTTGATTCAGCTGATGGGAGTGTTGATCCTGTTTATGATATACTTGGGATCAGGCGCCATGATCACACTACAACTGATAGTGGTACAGGCACTCCAACCTATGTAGATATGGGTGCTTATGAGATGTATGATGGCCTGGTGTCCCAGTGGGAATTCGAGACAGGCAGTGGTTCAACTGCTACCGATTCAGTCGGGAGTAATAATGGTACAATTTACAATAGCCCTACATGGTCAAGTGACGGGCCTGGTAATTATTCATTGGATATGGATGATAATGAATATGTAAAGATACCTGATCATGATTCTCTAACACCTAGTGATAAGCTTACTATAGCATTCTGGGTTTGTAGAAGAGGTAGTTTTGGTATATATAAATATGCCTCATGTCCAAGCGAACCAGCCTGTTCAAATGACTCTCGTGCTTATCACATATCGATCAATGATACTACCGGGAAGGTAAGTATGCAGATATTTACAACTGCAGCTAACAGTGATGTTATTTATGGAAATAGTATTGTTGATGCAAATAGCTGGCATCATATAGTAGCGACATTTGATGAAGGAGATGCTAAGATATATATCGACGGGCAATTAGATGTAGAGAAGGAATTGTCAGTTTCCTCTATAATGAATGATGTCCATGATTTAATAATAGGTGGATTCTGGGAGTATTGCGGTGAAGATTCCTTTGTTAATAGAATTGATTCTTTTGTTGATGATGTGCGTATTTATGACATTGCTCTGTCTCAAGCTGAAATTACAGCTATATATGATAAGGACAAAGACAATCTACCGAACTGGTGGGAAGATGAAAATGGTGGATATGATGATAGTGTCCCCAATAACAGTGATCTGGATTCAGATGGTGACGGCCTGACGGATCTGCAGGAGTATGAAAATGGGACCGATCCATCTGACTCAGATAGTGATAACGATGACATTCCCGATGGCTGGGAAGTGGAATATGGCTTTGATCCGTTAGATGCATATGATGCTGATGACGATGACGATACTGATGGTGCCGATAATCTCGAGGAATATCAGCATGGTTTAAATCCTTTGGAAAATAATACAGGCGATTCCTGGAGCTATTACGAATATGATGATGCAGGTCAAGTTACAGCGACTGTTCGGTATGAACTTCGTAATTCAGCTGTGGGAATATCGACTCTTTCAGAAATGCATAATGAATTTGACACATTAGGTCGAAGTTGGCGACAAAGACAACTGGTTTCTCCAGGCAGCCCCAGTAACAGCAATGATAATATTCGAGTATCCGAGTATGACATAACTGGGGCGGTCACTCTTTCCTATAGCAAGGGAATAGGCAATACATCTATCGATACTTACGAAGCTGGTGATATTCGTACACAGTATTTATATGATGATATTGGCAGAATGACCCGGACAGTAGATCCTCTTGGTCAGAATACTGACTATTTATATAATGAGGCAGGTCAGCAAACGAAGGTAACCATGCCGGGAACCAGAGTTGTTGAATATAATTATGATGCAGCAGGCAGGACTACCAAGGTGATCGATCCGCTTAATAACTACACTGTTACCGAGTATGATTCTCTAGGCAGAAGGTTCAAAGAATACCTGATGTATGATAACAGTGGCGATGTGACTGTTCGTCAGCAGCGTTGGTATTATGATTCGACTGGTGAATTAACTCGTCAGGCTGTTATGGCAGTAGCTTCCAGCACTTCAGCGCCGGTGACATCTGTTGATCTGGTAACAGATTATGAGAATAAATACAACAGCAGCGATAATCGTTATGTCTATACATATAACGGCAGTAATGTAGTGACCCGGAGGACCCTCACTAGCAATCGGGATAAAAGCGGGCGTGGATTGCCAACGCAGGTTATTAACGGCTGGGCGGCTAATAATCCCCTGGTAATAATGGAGAACTACTATGATAGTGCAGGCCGGGCTACTCTAACTGAGCAGAAGGATTATGATGAAAGCCAGGACCTGAAGTTGACCGTTAAGACCAGAATTGAGTATGACGATCATGGTAGAATGGTTGCCAGCATTATAGATGGTGACAGCGAGTTGACTACATCCTACGAATATGATGGTGATGGCGGGGTTATAAAAGAAACAGCTCCGGAAGGTAACTATGACACTTATACCTACAATCCACTCGGCAATTTGACAGAGAAGGTCGAAGATGCCGGTGGGCTTGCTCGTACTACAGAATATATATATGACCGTCTCGGTAGGCAGATCAATATTATAGCAAATGACGGCAGTGACCAGACTACCAGTTATGATTATGACCTTGCCAGCCGGGTTACAAAGGTAACCTATCCGGATAGTGGCGCGATAGAATATGCTTATAGCCCATCCGGTATGGTTACACAGCGAATTGACCAGCGGAATATAACAACAAGATATACATATGACAAAGCAGGCAAGTTGCTTACCAAGCAAAACGATCCAACCAGTCCGACAATAGTTGAATCTTTTGCTTATAATAAACGTGGGCTCATGAGGCTCGCACAGAAGGGTAGTAATGCCAATCATGACTTATATAGTAAGCAGGAAATGAGCTATAATGACCTTGGATATTTGACCCAGAGCCTTCAGCAGATAACAGATTCGGGTAGCGTCTTTACTACTGAATATACACGCGACCAGCTCGGCAGGGCTACGGAAGTGGAATATCCCGATACTTCAGGTAGTGGTATTGCGACAATAGCTTATAGCTACACCTCACTTGGTCAGATTGATGAAATAGACAAGGATGCCAGTACACTGGTTGAGTATGATTATTATGGCTCACGGGTAAGTGATCGTCAATACAATACGACCAGTGCGATTAATTTCACACCGTTGTTCGATTCATATGGTCGGATCACCAGGCATACTACTTTGAACAGTGCTACTCCTACTCCAGTTGGTGTTGATTTCGAATATGCTTACGACGATAATAGCAATATTACCAACAAAAAGCTCGGACATCGTACTAATGACCCTGCTAATCAGTATTTGTATGATACTCTAAACAGGGTCACAAGGGCCAATTATGGCTTGGATACAACTAATGAGCAATTTGTCTATGATAAACTAGGTAATCGTGAAAGCTATATAGATCGTTCCAGTACTACTACGAGTTACTTAGATAATGTTGTCAATGAATATATCAATATAGGCGGTGGTGGTACTAATGTCTATTACGATGATGCGGGTAACCTGACAAAAGATAATTCCGGCTATACCTATCATTACGATTACGAGAACCGCGTAACGAAAATCAAAAAGACTGACGACACGGTGAATGTAGCTGAATATTCTTATGATGCCCTTGGCCAGAGGATACAGGTTGTAGATTCTGTCGGTACCGCCACAACGAATTTCTATTATAATGACAAATGGCAGGTATTGCTGGAAACCGATGATTCTGATTTTAAGCAGCGATACTTTGTCTATGGCAACTATATAGATGAGCTTTTGATCATGCATCGTTATTCTGATACAATGAATTACTATTATGGTCATGATCATCTATTCAGTTCGGTAGTTCTTTTTAATGGAGTTGGGACTGTCCAGGAAAGGTATGAATATGATACTTATGGCAAGTGCCATGTTTTATATGCTAATGGTAATAATGATGCCGATGGCGTCAGTGATTTTGATAATCCGTACTTGTTTACCGGCCGAAGGCTTGATATATTAGATGGCAGCTCTTTTGAAATTCAATACAGCCGCAACAGAATATATAACTCCAATATGGGCCGATGGCTCACACGTGACCCTTTAGGATATGTCGATGGCATGAATCTGTACGAGTATGTTAAATCTAGCTCGGTTGTGGGCCTTGATCCGATGGGATTAACGGATAAAAGTGATATAGGTGAAAGGCTCTGGTATTCCTGCAATTGTGGCTGGATTGATTGGAGCCATGCAAATTATAGAATTGCAGATTTTTGGAATTCGCTTCGGAGGGAATCGGGAACGAAATCTCTTGGGAGGCCGGGATTCAAGGTTGAAACAGAAATGACTCATGGTATTCGTTTTTATACTGAAGGGGTGTATTTGGATTTTTATGTTAAGTCTGGTTTAGGCCTCTACAAAAAGCAACGTGTAGCATTAAGCATGTTCAGGATTTTAGCCGAAAAATTTGAACAGTTTCAAGCCAAATGGCCGAGGAATTGGGTGACAGATTCCGGTTGGTCAGAAGAAGATCTACCGTCAGACCTTTTAGGATTTTATTGGCAAGTATTTGGTGCAATTGTCGATAGAGATTTCATAGAGAATGAGTGCATAGTGCTTGATGAAGAGACATCAAAACAGGTATGGGAAGATACGCATGGCCTTAAGCATGGCAAGGGACTTACACCTTGGACAGGGACTACCCACTGGAAACCATTGCTTCATCACAATGAGTGTTTTAGAGCCAAGTGTAAGTGTGATGAAAAAGGTGCTAAATACCAATGGCCAGCGTTTTTCAGGAGAGTTGGAACAATTCCTAAAGGGGGAAGCTGGAAAAGTAGAGATTGGGATAATTGGATAGAAGCTCCTTCGCTATATGGACAGCCAATCGGTGTTTACAAAAATTATGATCAACTTGTCGAGATTGATCCTTTTATTATTGCACCTGGAATATAGATTAAAGGAAGTCCAAGGTTTTAACTATAAAAGGCATTTGTTGACTATATTAGTATATATTAAATGTGTATAAAATACAAGAATATCCTTATTGCCTCTTCTATTATTTTACTTGCAGTAGGGATAAGTATAATCATTTATATTTGGAACCAAAAATATACCAAAGTCGCTAGCTTTAATTTAGAAGCAGAATGTAGAATTATTATATACAAGGTATCTAAATGGGAAGTAACGATTCCATATTATTATGAGATAAACAAAGGCAAAACAGCAAAGTCAGAAAAAGTACTTTTTATATTTTTGTCACCATCGGAGAGGAAGCCGGGTTTTAAATTGTTGGGTTCTAAGCACGGTGATGTGTTTGGTTTAGTGAGAAAAGAATCTCCAAATGAGATTTTAATGTTATATGATATTGAGGAAGATACAAGCTGGCCGCTATCTGTTATTAAGGGCTATTCGAAGGATTGCCAGATTCTTTTTAATAAGTTTGTCCTTGAGAATCCCGGTAAGTCTTATCATCTCGTAGGAACTATGGGATTTCATTAGTATTTTGAGATTGGAGAAGCAAAATATTTTTAAATTTATAAAATAGCGAGTGTACAGTTTGATAACATGCTTTGGCTGACTTTGTTCATAACTTTTATTCGGTATTCGATCTTACAGTCTTTTGGCTAGTTAGTTATTTTCAATTCGGTCCATCATAATCTGGTGTCTATATGCTTCCTAATGGTTGTTTGTTGATAATTGCCATTATGTTCTTATTTTGATATAACCAGCCAATAAGATATTAGTTTAACATTGAATGTTGCAGTTATGAATGAAGGATTATATTTTAAAGTAACATGGAAAGCGAGTTAACATTTTCAGTAGTTATCCCAGCCTGGCCTGATGAGCAAAGGCCTTATGGACTTGACTATATTGATAAAGTGGATTGGCCTATAGATCATATTGAAGTGATTATCGCTCATGGTTTAGATCCAAACGAGCAACGTACAGAGGCTGCCCTTGTCGCTAAAGGAGATATTCTGGTTTTTTTTGATAACGACTCCTGTCCTGAACCGGACTATTTTAAGCTATTAGAAAAACATTATTCTGATCCTAATATTGGTGGGGTATGTGGTCCAAACCCTGGTATTAAGACGAAGGCACTTGTCCCTGATCTGGTTGAGGCTATTTTTCGCTCTCCCTTTGCAGTGTTTTCTAAATATGCTCGTTACAAATCAACAGGTAGCTTGCGTGAATGTTCAGATTCTGATGTTATATTTTGTAATTTTACAATTCGAAGAAAATTGTACATGGACTTAGGTGGTATCAATCCTCAAATATGGCCGAATGAAGAGAATGAGTTTTTAGATCGATGTCGATCAGAATATCCAGAGCAGAAGATATTATATGATCCAGTACTAATTGCTAGGGAACCTAGGCCAGATTCATTAATATCTTTTGCAAACAAGATGCATAATTATGGCCAGGGGCGAGCCAGACGGTTTAAAATAAGCCCCAATTTATGGAGTTTTATTCATCTGTTAGGGTGCCTAATCCCTTTAATAATATTAGTGGTTTTTTTTAAATGGGGGGTGGTAAGTCTGCTTATCATATCTTTACCATATTTGTTATTAGTATCAACTGCTTCTGTTTATAATTATGTAATTAATAAAAACTTGACAATTTCTCTTTTGGTTCCAATAGGAATCGTCATCACACATTTTGCATATGTTTTAGGATTATGGAAAGGTTTACTCAAATTCAATAATAAAAAAAGAAATCATGAGGAACCAGTTGGTTTCGAATATTATCTGGGGCCATTAGACTGAAAATCCATGCTTCAGCAGTTCAGTAACGGTTGTCGGACTATAATATGGGATTATTACTTAATTGTGGTTTAAGAAGGAATATATATCATTACATTGATCATCAAGACCGACAAATCCGCCACTCATTTAAGGTGCAATAGGATATGATGGTCCCTCTATTGTAAGTCCCGTAGAAACAGGTAGTTACGCCTGCATTTTCGGTACTTTGCCATGATGGACGCTCCTTGAAAATTGGGGCATTATGACCTCTGGTCAAATGTCCGCTATTCTTTTAACACCTTAATTGAAATAGGTATTACTATTTGTTCATTATCAACTTTCCGTTACGAGTGATCCTTATCCTGTATAATTCACCTTTGTGGTTAATTTCTATTTCATTTCGGCCTTCAAAGAGTTCATTAGAATTATAGCGTTTAAACTGTTTTTCTTGATCTTGTGAACAATACAGTGAATCACCTTCTGAAAACGTGTTTTTATCTAATTCATTCATATTCATATATCGCTTAACAATACCTTTTCAAAACCACTTCTCTTTTGAATGTATCATTAGAAAGCCATCAGCTGCCATTTATAAACAGTCAAATGTATAAGTCGGCTCAGGCATATCGAAGCTTTCATCCATTTCCCGGGATTCATCCATCCAAAAATGTTTTTCATCCGAGATTAATTCCAGATACCGGCGGCATTGCAGCAGGCGGTCATACCCGAGCATTGTTCCGAGTATAAAATCTTCTTGCGGCGTGTAGTCGCTCAGTGATACTTTCCCAATAGTTTTGATAACATCCACACACTCTTTGGCACCGAAAAACACATTGATATTCCCGTTGCCCAGAGAATATATCTGGTAAGCAATATTAAGTTTTTCCAATTTTGTTTCGATCTGGTGTCGATATTCTTTCGAAACTGTGTGAAGGATCAGGTTTCTTAATCCTTTACGATATTCATAAATGTGATGGTTAAATACTTTCATGTTTTATATCTCGCCTTTAAGTTGTTCTGACCATTTCTTAATACGTTCTGCGGTCATGCTTGCCTGGTTGTCATCATCCAGTGCTAAACCAACAAAGTGACTGCCATCCAGTGCGGTCGATTCGGAAAAATCATAGCCCTCAGACGGCCATTTACCAACCAGAATTGCACCTGCCTGCTGTGCTGATCGTGCAAGAATTCCGATAGCATCAACAAAAGTTTCGCCATAGCTGTACTGATCGCCCGTTCCAAAAATCGCTACTTTCTTACCTGTTAGATCGGTTCCGTCGAGAGACTCTTTGCCTGCCCAGTCATCCTGAATTTCTCCAAGTCCCCAAGTCGATGTGCCTAAAATGATAAGGTCATAATCAGCAAGTGTCGAGACATCGGTCTCTGAAATGCTTTGCAAATTAACTTCACCAGCAGATTTCAGCTCGTTCTTGATCGCATTTGCCGCGTTAGCGGTATTGCCGGTAGTGCTTCCATAAAAGATTCCTATCTTCATCAATTTCTCCTTTAAAATTAGTTGTCACCTAAAAGTCTTTTAAAACGTTTTGCCAATACATCAGAATTAATGTCGCCGTTAAACTTGCTTCCTTTTATTCCCTCAACATTGGTAAACAAGTGCATAAGCTGTACCGGTAAGGTCAGATATACTTCATCAAATACCGTACCATGTGAGCATTTCTTGAATGCCTCGAGGATTAAATAATCACCCTGTTTCCTTACTTTAATGTCATTTACAAAAAATGATGCTTTTGCCACTATATTTCTCCATCGCTAAATTCATTTATTATTCATTTTTTTATGATACAGCTTACAAAATAAGGCTGGCCTTAGTGCGGCCTCAAAAAATTTTACTTACATCCATCACACTTCTTCGTACAACTGCAACTGTTTTCCTTTGTTGCTGTACGATAAAAGGACCATGCAACAACAGCAATCGCAACGATTACAATTGAAATAGTAAGTATTCTTCCCATAAAATCCTAAGCCTTGGTCACACAAATAACATTCCTACTTGATAAACTATTGTAGTAATAATATAGGCTACCACAGTAAGCCCCCCGAACTGAAACAATGCCCAGCCCCAGGAATTTGTTTCACGCTTACATATCGCAAGGGTCGCTACACACGGTGCACTTATCAAACAAAACAGCATGACGCAGAATCCCTGTAATGGCGTATAGTTTTCAGCGAGTTTTTCTCGCAAGGGCTCTGATTCTTCATCGGCTTCACCTACAGAAAAGACAATACCCATCTGTGCGACGAAAACTTCTTTAGCAGCTAATGCTCCGATCAATGCTGTACCAATTCTATCATCAAAACCCATGGGCTTAATGACCGTTTCCATGGCGTTTCCTATTTTACCAGCTATTGACTTTTCCAGTTCAACCTGTTGGGCCTGTTCCTCTGAAAGGCCCGATAATTCTTCTTCGCTTACTTTCGGATAGCTTGTCATTGCCCACAGGATGATTGAAATAGCTAAAATAATAGTCCCTGCTTTTTTAAGATACAGCCAACTTCTTTCCCACATATGAATGACAAGTCCGCGCAAGGTCGGCATTCGATATGGTGGCAATTCCATCAGGAATATTCCGCTGTCACCTTTAAACAAAGACTTGCGAAGCACAAACGAAAGAATGATAGCAAGAAAAATGCCTATCATATATATCAACCACATCATAAAACCATGTAGATGAGGAGCGAAAAACGCCGGTATTATCAAAGCGTAGATCGGAAGCCTTGCTCCACAGCTCATCAAAGGAAGTACCATTATTGTTGTAAGTCTGCTTTTACGGTCATCAAGAATTCTTGTGCCCATAATAGCTGGTATCGAACAGCCGAAGCCTATCATCATTGGAATAAAACTTCGCCCGTGCAGGCCAATCGACTTCAGTACCCTGTCCATTAAAAATGCGGCCCTTGCCATATAACCGGAGTCTTCAAGAATAGCAATAGCAAGAAACAGAAGTATAATATTGGGCAAAAAGACTATAACACCGCCTACGCCTGCAATAATACCATCAACTAAAAGTGATTTTAATGCGCTCTCAGAACCTTCAGCCCAGAAACCAGAAATAAAACCACCAAGCCATTCAAAGCCTGCTTCGATCCAGCCCATAAACGGTTCGCCTATTGTAAATGTAAGATAAAACACTGCATACATTAAGCCCCCGAATATAATCAATCCCAAAACGCGGTTGAGAAGAAACTTGTCGACGATATCACTTACCTGGTGCCGTTGCGCAGCGGTATGTTTAACAGCTTCCTCATAAACACCTGAGACAAAACCATAACGTTTTTCGGCCAGTAGGATTTCCGGGCTGTCCGAATAAAGCTTCTCCAGATGCCTAATACTTTTAGCCACTGTATCTATGACTTCCTGGTTATGACCAAGGTTCAATATCTGCTCATCCTGTTCAAGTAGCTTCAGGCTTAGCCACCTTGTGCCGTATTTCTGAGCAAGAGCATGCTCGCGGTTTACCAAGGGCTCTATCTTCCCAAGCTCTTTTTCTACATCGCTGCCGTAATTAACCCTATTTGAGCTTGGCTTTGTTTCCTGCTCGACCTTTTTGACGATAGTCTCGAGCAGTTCATTTATCCCCCTCCCCTTCGAGCCGACGGTGAGTACAACATCTGCGTTATAAAATTGTCCTATCTTCTCTTCATCGAAGATGAATCCCTGCTTTTTGGCAATATCGGCCATATTTAAAACCAATATGAACGGGATATTCAGTTCGAGTATCTGGGTAGCGAGATAGAGGTTGCGTTCAAAATTAGAGGCATCAACAATATCAACAACGACATCCGGGTGTTCATTTATAATATAATCACGTGCGACAATTTCTTCTATAGAGTGTGCTGTCAGGCTGTATGTACCAGGCAGATCAACAAAGCTAATATCGTAACCTTTATACTTTCTGGAGCCTTCCTTCTTTTCTACAGTTACGCCCGGATAGTTGCCAACGTGCTGTCTCGCACCGGTAAGAGCGTTGAATACTGTTGTCTTACCACTATTGGGATTACCTGCTAACGCAACTTTTATCGATCTATCTGACATTTCGCTGCCCTTTATATGTTAGAGGGGGCTAACTTTGTTTAAAAAAAATTATTGCTGCTCCACTTCGATGTGTTGCGCTTCATCTTTTCTGATGGAAAGATGGTACCCCTTTACTTTGACCTCGATCGGATCGCCCAAAGGTGCTACCCTTTCGACCTCGATAATAGAGCCTCTACTGACTCCCATCTCAATAAGCCTTTTTGTGGCAGAGGCTTTTTTCTTTATTTTTTTCACGATACACTTACTGCCGTTAGGGATATCAAGCAGGCTTATATTGGTATTGGAACCCAACATGTTATTCTTTTCCTTCTTTAGGTTAATAATTGAATCTTCAACACATGATTGACATATATCGCTATCGATAGGAGCGTTATTTTTACACTTTTTGTGAAACTGCTTGATCCAGCCGCTTCCACATCTCGGGCAGGCCTGTACAAACTCCGTGAACGAGATCAGTCTTTCTACTATCTCATCCGGAATTACATGTTCCATCTTACATGCACCTTCTTCAGCGACCTTCGGTTTTGCACCAAGTATCTCAACAAAGAAGTCCTCCAATATCTCGTGCTTTCTTATGATCTCTTTAGCTTCAGTTAATCCTTTGGAAGTAAGGGTGATAACTTCATAAGGCTGATAATTAACATAATTACTTTTAGCAAGGGCCTTTAGGGCGGTGGTTACGGAACCGGCTTTGACTCCGAGATATTTTGCTATATCCTTGGCCCGAACACCACCTTTTTCCGAGACGATATTGAATATCGCCTCAAGATAGTCTTCCATGCTTGAACTTAATTTTGCCGTTTTCACCATATAAAACTCCCTATCGATAAGAGCTGGCTAATAATATAAGGCTTGTCTTACTTTGTCAAGCGATAATTTATTTTTTTAAGGAATTTTCAAAATTACTTTATCCAGTGATCGGATGTAACTTTTTCCCACTTTTCAAGCGTTCAACTGAAAAGTGGGAAATTGTGCATTCTTATGAATCCAAAATTGTATTATTATAGGATGTTAAGCTTGATAGTTAAAATTTTGTGACGTCCGGATTTCCAGCAAAAGCAGCCCTTCGTAATGGTCGAAAAGACCTATATTAGCCGGTAAATCAGGTACCTGTTTCTTTTTGCTTATGAAGGGACTCGTTTGTAAGGATGCTTGAGCAATTAAAGAATTTTGAACAGACACTGCGTTTGTTGGAGATGACAGCCCATTATAGCTGCGAAGGTATAATCGCCGCAGATATTCAAGGCAGAATCTCTTTTGCTAATCCACAAGCAGCCCAAATGCATGGTTATAAATTCCCCCAGGAGATGATCGGCAACAGCTTGGCTGTTATTTTTGGTCGGGAGAGACTCAAATCTGAAATTATCCCTATTATTGATGAAGTAAAAAAAATAGGTCCTATCACAGGACCCATGAAAAATATTCGCAGAGACGGATCGTCTTTTAATACAGAAACCAAATTTGTACTTTTGGAAGACAATCATGAAATAGCGGATCGCATACTCCTTTTTGTAACAGACAAGACCAAAGATAAACTGGGTAGTGATTACCTTGCCGAGCAGAATATTCAGTTGAAGGAAACCTGTGGCAAGCTTAGTCAATTACTTACAGAATCTCGAAAAGAAATAGAGCAGATAGAATTAAACCAATCTGATGAGTTAGAGTCATTAACAACGATTTTAGCTCAGCAGTCGGCAATGCGTGTAGAACTGGAGCAGTCTCATGTTCAATTACAGCAACAGTTAAAAGAAGGGGGGCTAAAGCTTGATGAAAAGGTGTCAGAACTTAATACATTAAGCGAAAGATTATCAAAGGAATCCGAGCGACGATCCGAATTGGAGCAAGAGTTTGATCAAAAATGTGATGAAGTTTTTTCTCTTAAGAGCGAACTTAAACGACAAACAGGTGAACGTGAACAACTCCAGCTGGAATTAGAAGATAAAAAAGAACTCCTTAAAATTGCTGAGGAAAATCTCAGGAATAATGAAGTAGAGTTATCATCTCTTAATGAACAACTTTCAGAAAAACAAAAGAGAAATGAGCAATTGGGGAATAGCCTTAACGAATATCGCAGTGAGCTGAATACGGTTAAGACTCAATTCCAGCAAAAAGCCAGTAAGTATCAGAAGACTAAAGAAGAACTTAGCCAGCTTAAAACTGCATTAGAGGATAACCATCAACGGCTGGAAGAAATACAACAGCAGCGTGAAGAAACAATTGCTGAGAATGATAAAATAAAGAAAAAATATCAGCAGCGTTATGATAGTAAGGTTGCCGAATATGAAAATGAAAAGCGACAGTTACAGCAGCAAATAGAAGAGAAAACTTACGAGTTAGAGTCTGTGGAACTAAGCCTGAATGGTCAGATAAAAGAGAAGGCTCAATTAGAAAAGCAAATCCAATTATATAATTTAAAATTGAACTCTATCCAGCAAGAGTTGCAGAAAAAGACAGATTACTATAAGTTGGAGATCGAACAAAATAATGACAGGATCAATGTTGTTGAAAAAGAGCTCAAGCAGAAGATTGCTGATTGTAGAAATACGGAAAAGCAACTTCGACAGCAGATCAATAGAACGAGCAGGGCAGAGGATGATCTGGTTCAAAACAAGGCAGAATTGAGTAATAGTCAGATAGAGCTTAATGAGGTAAGTGTGAAGCTCCAACAAAAGACAGCAGAGTCAGAAAGTTTGTTAAAAAAACTCAGTTTAATTAAAGAGCAGTATGAATCAGCTCAACAAAAGCTTCGATCTTACGAAGAACAACTGACACAGAAACAGCATGAACTGTCTGAAGTTGAAGATAAAATTAAGCAAGCATGTAATAAAGAGAAGCGTTTGTCTGATGACATTTTAACTTTGACTGATGAAAAGCAACGGCTTCTGGATGAACTTAATCAAAAAAACGAGTCTTTAGCAGATTATGATTGTAGTTTTGAACGGTTGAATAACCAGCTGAATGACAAAGATGTTCAGTTGGGTCTTGTTAAAGAGCAGCTTTGTGATAGAACTTCTGATTATGAAAAAATATGTCATCAATTAAATATCAAAAAAGTAGAATTGAATGATATTCAGAAGGAATTGGAAAGTCAATGTCAAGAGCATAAAACTATCCAAGGGGAGCTTCAGAAACAAATCGGCCTTAAAGACGGACAACTGGAGTCTTTAAAAGAACAGTTGGTAGAAGCAAACAAACAAATATCACACTCTAAGCAGCAGCTTCGGAAAAAAGTCAATATTCTCAAGGCAGGACGACAAAAGCTTCAGGTGCAGTTAAAAGAATTGGTAGAAAAATATGATCATGCACGGCAGGATATAGATAGCCTTTCAGGTCAGCTATATTCTGCAGAGCAACAGCTTGCCAAGGAGATATCGCGGCGCCAAGATGTTGCTCAGGAACTAAACGAAAGCCTTGCCAAGATAGAACAGCTTGAACTAATCAAAAAGCAGCAGAGTGATGAAATACAATCTATTACGGGAGAGTTGGCTCAAGAGCAGTCACAACGCTCACAATTAAAGCAGCAGCTTTTAGAATCCAAGAGTATTGCAGGGCAAATCGAGAAACAAATTCAAGAAAAGTCAATTCAGCTTGAAAAAATTCGTCAGGAAGTAAAAATATGTAGAGAGGAGTTAGAATCAACTAAACTGCAGCTTCAAGCTTATAGAGAGAAGTTGACACTCAATGAGAATAAACTCAATACTACGCAGACGGAGCTGGAAAAGCAGCAAGTTAAATATGAGAGATATAAAGAAAAGCTTCAACGGGAAGTCACTGAAAAGACAGATGAACTAAAAAATGCTAATGAACAGCTACAGCAACGTGCAGATGATATAGTTGGGCTTGAATTGAGAATTGATGAGCAAAAACACAGGGCAATACTTCTCGAAGAGTCTGAGCGAGAATTACAGGATCAGTTAATACAGCTTAAGGATGAGCTTGTTCAAAGACAGGAGCAGGCAAGCCAGCAATCAGACAAATTAAATAAAGCGTATCGGCGAATCCAGAATTATCGCCAAAAAGCCAAACAACAAAAAAAAGAACTGGCAAAAAATCATGAATTGCTTAAAAAACAAAAGCAAAAGTGCCAGGGCCTTGAGGGGCAACTGGCTTACCAATTAGATCGGCACAAAAATAAAAACAGGAATTTTAAGAAGGTTATTGCCAAGCTTAGAACCATTAAGAGTGAGTTGAAACAGCAGGTCAATGAGAACCAGCTATTTAAAAATCAGCTTAATGAATTAGAAGAAAACCTAAGCAAATCAAAGCATCTCAATTCTAAACAATCCGAGGAATTGCAGGTGCTTGAGGAGCAAATATATAATATCGGGAAGAAACGAAAAGATACTGAAGTAAAACTGTTTGAGGCTCAACAGCAACTGGACAGATACAAAGCCGAGGTAAAATCTTCCAAGCAGTACAATGATGAACTGGAATTAAAGTATGAAAAGACTCAAGAGTTAATTGTACAAAAGGATTCACAACTTACAGAGCTTAAGGGGAAGCTTGATAATAAGGAACAAAGTCTGAAGAGTTTAGAGAAGTCTAACAGTAACTTGAAAGAGCAAATTGAAGGCAAGAGTAATGAATTGATAGCAGTCAAAGAACTTTTAGAGGCAAAAGCTGTTCAGTACAATGAGATTACAGTAGAACTTTCTAAAGCTAAAGAACTATATAAGCAGCAAATATCAGAAGGGCGGCAGCTTGAAAAAGAATTAAATGATAAGATCGAGTTGCTTGAGCTTTCTCGAAATGACCTTAGTAGTGCTAAAGAAGAGTTGGGGGTGATTAATTCCCAACTCACTCAAGAAATATCCAGGTGTGGACAATTGCAGCAACAGGTTGATGAACAAAATTCAGATTTGCTTGCCGCGAAGGAAAGCTTCGAAGCTCAAACTGCTCAGGTTCAGGCTACTGAGCAAAGACTACACGAACTTCAAAGGAACCATGAAGAAAAATTAGCCGAAATCAGTGATCTCCATAATCAATATGAAATATGTATTGCCGAAAATAATGAAGTAAAACAGCAATTACGAGAGAGCGTCGATGAGTTGGGCTGCAAGACAGGGGAATTGCAGGAAGAAAAATCTCAAAGATCACGGCTGGAAGAAGCACTCTTAGAACTGAGTACTTCTAAAGAACAACTTGAACATGAATTAGCAAATAAGTCTCAGCAGTATGAGGAAATCGCGAAAGAGTTGGACCATAGCTCTGACCAGTTGAAATCTGTAAAACAGCAGTTGGAGAAGCAGTTTGCTAAACGAAAAAAGGTTTTGCAAAAGCTGGTATATAGCAAAACACAAATAGAGCAACTTGAACAAGTCCAAAGAAAACTGAGTGAAGAATATGAACATAAACGCAACGTTTTCTTAGGACAGATTCGTGATATATCTAACGAAAAACAAGAGCTTTACGATAAACTACAACAGCGGCAGCAGTTGATAGGTGATTTGAAGCAAAATCGTGACTGTTTGAATCAGCAATTAGAGCAACAGATTTCAAGGATTATTAAATTAGAGCAGCAGTTTAGTAATAAAAAAGCCGAGATATCGACGATAAATGAAGCGCTACAAAAGGAACGAGAACAAAGGATAAATATTGAAAGTCAGATTGAAAAACATCAGAATGATTTTGATTCTTTGAAGAGCCAGCATGGGGTTCAAATTGACAAACTGGAGACGGTAGAACAACAGCTTGATGATTCCCGGAAAGAGCTTGAAGGATGTCGACAGCGATTAAGAGAGCAGGAAAATGAGTTCCAGGTTCAACAGCAGTTATTACAGAAGAACAAAGATGAACTACAGCAAAAATATGATGAAATAGCTGCAAGCAGAGAGTACTTCGACATACAAACTGTCGGGTATGAAAATACAAAGCAACATCTACAACAGCAAATTGATGAAAAAAATGCACAATTAGAATCTGTTAATGAAGAGTTGTGCCAACAGAATGACGAAAAGCAACAGTTAGAACAACGGATACAGGAGATAAGCGGTGAATTAGAATCTATAGGACAGTGCTTTAATCAAAAAACTTGTGAGAATACGGCACTGAATCAACAATTGCAGGATTGCCTTACAAAACTAGAACATAAGCAGGCTGAGTTAGAAACCGTAAGAGCAGTATTAACTCAGGATTCTAATGATGATGTGGATGTATCGAACCTGGCTGCTAAACTAACCAGAGAAGGGGGCCCACTTGATACACTGAAGCTTACCGAGCTTGCAGATATGGCTAATCGTTTGTCTAAAAAAGTGGATGAATCAGATTAATTCAGCTGAGTTTTCGGGAATCCAGCCCAGGCTATCATCGAAGAGTTTTATATTCAGCCATCCAGGTCGGATTTCAATAACATCGAATTCTGTACCGGTATGTAACGGCTCCTTGAAGCTGGGGGAGTAATTCTGACCATCCCCCTGGCGGGCAATGACTTCATCTGCAGTTATAACACCGCATGTTTTATTAGCTTGTGCTGTGGTTTCTACGAACACAGAAGTTAAAAGGCATAAGGTTAAAAGACCGCATATTATCACAGGGGTCATCCAGCCGGCATTTCGGCCTAACCAGATCATCCCGGTAATACATAAACACGCAATACCCCAAAAAGCACAAGTCAGAATAAATCTTGTTTTTAAAGCAAAGTCATAGTGCCAGAAAAACAATGTTCGCATAACTTTTTTTTGTGTTTTGGGCACAACCTTATCTATTCTTTTGCTTCTGGCAAAGTTGAGGTTCTTTTGGATGTTCGAGTCTGAACTGTCGAGCTTTTCGGCTCTGCGGTAATTTAGAACAGCTTTTCCGATATCGCCTTTTAGGAAGTAAGCATTGCCAAGATTGTAATATAGCTTTGCATTTTTGAAATTACCCTGTTCGATGATCTTTTCAAAAGTCAAAATCGAACTTTCATAAAGCTTTTTAGCTTGATCTGGATCATTCGCTGAATTGGCCTGTCTGAAAGCTTCATTAGCCTGGTCGAATATAACCAGCCATTTATCTGCTCTTGCGGATACAGAAAGAAGAATGAGAATTATTAAAATGTATTTCTTTGCTGTCATTTTTTCGATTTCTTCTCGATTATTTTAATGAGATTGATCATATCTTTAGTCTTCTGTGAATCAATATTTATGTCCATGGAGGCGTAGCGGGATGACTCATATTGTTCTATGACCTGCTTATATTGCTCGGCAATTTCATTATCCCCTGTGGCTTCAATGATTGTCTCATAGCAGTCGTTACCGGTAAGTGAGCGGGCTATTCTATTGAACTTATCACCAATGTATTGTTTCATTGCAGATACAGCCAGTTCGCTGTGCTGGGAACGAGCTGTTGAAGTTATTTTATTGATCTGGGCTATGGCTTTGCCACAGGCTTGTCGTCTCTTTTTAACAATTATCTTCTCAGGGCTTGTGCGCGTAAGGATTTTAACCACTATGCTGAATATCAGTAAACCAAATGGCCCAGACCAGATCAGAGCATAAACAGGACTCTGCCATGCCTTTGTCGGCGAAAAGGTCATGTTCTTTAGAACTTCCGGGTTTTCATAATTAGCAGACAGCCCCTGTTTAATTGCTTCAATCTCTTTGTTGACCGGAGCAAAGTCTTTGCCTTCAATATCAGCTGTTGTTAATCTTTTCGATGGCTTTAAGTCCAGCTTTATAGGTTTGGTCTTTATTACAGAATATTTACCTGTTTGGGTATCAAAAAACGCAAGCGGTATGGCTGGTATAACATTTGCCTTGTTATTGTCAGGTCTGATAGTTTGCGTGAAGACCTTTTGCCTATTTTGCTTATCGAGTTGCGGCGATGCTTTCTGTGATGGTATTTTAAAGTTAGCTGCAAATTCCGGGGTGCTTTCCAAATCCGGCCATTCAACAGGTTTTAAGAAATTACCTCCTATTTTTATTGTCAAAGTTATAGGATCACCCATATATACATCTTCTGTCGGATTTGCCTGGGCTAAGATACTATATTCACCAATAAGGCCATAAAATTCTTTTGGCTTATCCTTCTCTGGCAACGGCAATACATTTAGCTCCAAAGGCAGTGAAGCCACTAAGAATCTTTTATATTTGTTCTGGTAACCAAAAAAGCTGTCCCTCACTCTGCCTACTGCTACATCAGCAGAAATAGTCAATGGTTTGAGTTTCATAGCGCCTGAGATTTTGGGAATTACAATCTTGCGCATTATAAGGAGGTTGGAATCTCTACCTTTATGTTTGACTCGATGTTGTGAGTATAAAAGGCTCCGGCTGCTGCCAAAGTTATGCTCTTTGACGCCCTGAGCAATGATCTCGGGATTGTCAAAATCAAACTCATTTCTTCTGAAGACAGGTACATCAAATTGTGGATCGCTAATATCACCGGCAAAGTAAAATTTGATCGTCATCAGAACAGGTTGTCCTACATAACATTTCTGTGTAGAAAAATAAACCTCAAGGTCAAGCTTATCGGTTGTACCTGGCTGTAATACATTTACCTGAACAGAATTAGTAAGATAGGTTTTCCCGTCTATTACAACCTTGACAGGATCGAGCTTAATTTGCCCCTTCGAGTTTGAAACAAGCGAATAACTCATGATATATCGCTTTACTACATTCTGAGTGGTCTTACCATTAACGATACTTATCGATGTTTGTGAAAAGTCACGATTGCCCTCACTAAGGGGATTATATTTCTCAAAACCAGATAGATCGACCTTCCCGGGCTTGTTTTCACCGTCTATAATTATATGGTAAGTAAAACGCTGGCCCACATAGATATCCACATTACTTTCAACCTGAGCGTAAACTTTGACCTGTGCGACAGCATTCGCCGAGGCAATCGTCATCGCAATAAGTACTATAACAAAATGTTTCAGGCTTATGTCTTTCACTTTCTACCAGTCTTTTTCGACCTTTTGATAGCGTCCTCTTCGGAGTTTTTGCCTTTTCTCTTTGTCTTTTTGTTCTTTATCAAGAATTTGCTGGGCGATGTTTTCTTCAGCCTTTTGTTTTTCTTGCTTTTGCTCCAGTTCTCTTTGCTGCTCCTGTTGCTGCTGTTCTTTTTGCTCTTCAGATTGATTAGGATCTTCCGAGTCCTGTTCTTGCTTCTGCTGTTGCTGTGAGTCGTTAGGCTCCTGCTGATTTTGCTGATTTGGGTCCTGGGGCTGGTTTGGATCCTGTTGTTTTTGTTGGTTTTTTATCTGATCGAGCAAGTCTTTTATAGTCAAGCGTGCGACTTCTATATTTTTAGCTGCTTTTTGATTTTCGGGCTCGATATCGAGCACATTTCGCCAATGACCGATTGCCGTTTTCATCTCGTCTATTGCTTTTTGAAAATTCGAGTCTTTTTGTTTGGAGCCTTGTTGGAAAGCACAATTACCAAGATTATATTTAGCCCTGGTCACGAGTTTCATGTCCTTGCTTTCAGCGGCAACTTCTCGGTAAAGATCGGAGGCGTTATCTATGTCATCAAGGCGATAATAGCTATTAGCCTTGTTGAATTTGGGCTCTAAAACTTGAGGAGAATCAGTCAGGGCTTGATCGTATAACTCAATAGCCTGATTGAATTTGCCTTGTCGATATAGTTGATTGCCCTGACTAATAGCATCCAGGGCTGATTCTGCAAAAGCAGCTTGCACAATGAAGCACGCCAGTAAAAGCGACAATAGTATTTTATATCTTTTTGCGTTCACTTACAAAAACCTCACTAATTATCAAAGCCAGACCTAATGCTATAAATATCTGGAATTTTTCATCATACTTCAACATTGTTGCCGATTCAAGCTCACGTTTTTCAGCGGAGGCTATCAAGCTCTCGTAGATATTACCAAGATCAAGAGTTGTCCCGGGTGTAAAAGAAAGATATTTTCCACCATTGGTTGCATAAGCGACTTCTCTGAGCATATCTCCGTCAACTTTAGACCAGACTTCCTGGCCGTTATATTTTAAGAATGTTTTGTCACCATCTGGAGTAGTAATGGGGATTCTGCTGCCCTGATTTTCATCGCCTAAGCCTATAGCTATTATTCTGACCCCATCAACAGCTGCCTTTTCAGCTGCTTGGACGGGAAAGCTTTCATGATCCTCGCCATCTGTTATTAGAATTATATCTTTGTACTCACGATTCTGGTTCTCGAAGACCTCTTCGGTTGCTTTTCTGATAGCGTCACCTATCATCGTGCCGCCTCTACTGTTGCTCTCAGTGGATATATCTGCTAAAGTCGTCATCACAAAAGCGTAATCCTGAGTCAGTGGGCACTTCACGGTACTGTTACCGGCAAAAGTAACAATAGCTATTCTATCGCCTTGTAGGCTCTCCATTACATCGCGTATCGCAAGCTTTGAACGTTCAAGCCTGCTTGGCCTGATGTCTTCTGCAAGCATCGAGCGGGAAGTGTCCAGCAATATACAGACATCTCTACCCTGACGTTTGATTTTTTGGGCCTGCGGGTTCCATTTTGGTTCGGTCAGGGCTATAGCAATACATATAAAACCGGCTATCAGTAAAATGGCTTTTAATATTTGCTTTTTCAAGCTAACAGAAACATTGATCTTTTTGAGCATTTCGTTGCTCGCTAAAATCCTAAGAGTCCGGGTCTTTTGCCAGAAACACCATATATACACCGGCAGTAAAAATGTCGGCACTATAAACAATAACCACAATGCTCTATCATTTCCAAGATTCATAAATTGCTCTTTAAGGTATTTTTCTGAAGATAGTACAATTTGCGAACATTTCTAAAACCAGCAACAATAATGCAGCTAATGTCCATGGACTGAACATTTCGGCATATTGTGTGTACTGGAGAGTTTTGACTTCTGTCTTTTCCAATTCATCAATTTTTTCTATTATTTTTTCGAGAGTTTTTGCGTTATTTGCTCGGCCATAAAAGCCGCCCGTTTTTTCCGCAATAGCTTTAAGTAATCTTTCATCAAGATTCTGCCCCGTCGGAACTTTAAAATCGCCCATCATGGTCTGGACTGTAGCAAAATCTTGTGAGGAACCAATACCTATAGTATATATTTTTATACCCCAATCTTTTGCTAATTCAGCAGCCTGCATTGGTTTATATTCGCCTGCATTGTCAACACCGTCAGTAAGCAGGATTATTACCTTGCTTTTAATTTCAAATCCATCACTAAGTCTATCAGAATCCGTTTCACCAGACTGGATGAGCTGCTCTTTTCTTTTCTGGATTTCAACTTCAGCGTTTTTCAAACGAGCCGCCGCTAATGCAATTGCATTGCCCATCGCAGTACCATCTTCACTGCGAATTTTAACTATTTCAGTTTTTTTGAGAAATTCAAGAAGCACATTATGGCTGAGCACTAACGGACAGATAGTATCGCAATACCGTGCGAATGTAATCAGCCCAATCAGGTCATTATTACGTCCCTTGAGCTTTTTCTTATTGCCATCGATGAAATCAGCGAGCACTTTTTTCACAACTTCCAGACGATTTAGCTTTTGCCTATGATAATCCATGTCAGCATCCATGCTCCCTGATCGGTCAGCCACCACTTCAATTGCGATGCCTTTTGTAGAAATTTCGTCCAAGACCATTCCTTTTCTTGGTCTGGCAAGGGCTACTATTAAAAGGCCAACGCAAATAAGTCTGGCTAATAGCAAAAACGGCCTGAATCTTATTCGCCAGGAAGCAACACAATTTCTCATATCCATCAAACTGGGAAATTTTATAGTCGCAGACCGTTTTTTGTGCAGCTTCATAAATACCAATACTGGCAATAGTAAAAATAGAAGTAATACCCATGGCGAATATAATTGCATCTAAGCTACCTCTGCAACTTGCTCTGTTACATCAATTGGCTTTTCTTCGGATTTTGTTTTCTCTATAAAGTTTTTGACCAGATCAAACGTTTGTTGGATCTGGTCTGTAGTTGGATTGTGCTTAGCAAATTTAACAAGGTCACTGAGTTTGAGAAACTCTCCAATATTTGCTTTATCATCAGGATTAAAAACATCCGCTGATGATAATTCTATTAAAAATTCCTCCGTCGTTCGCTCTGGAGCTCGTAAGTTAAAGCGGTCCTCAATGTAATGTCTGAGAATATTGCTTATACGCTCGTAGAATTCTTTTATCATGCCTTTATTAACCAGGTCTTCTTTAACAAGAACTCTTAATCGCTCATAAGCTATTTCATGGGCAGGCTTGAATATCCTTATAAGCTGGGCAGCTCGTCTTCGTCTTGAATAAAATAATAAGCAAACGATAGCAACAGTCATCACTGCCAAAGTCCATACCCACCAATAAGAGCTTTTCTTCGGCATCTGTACGACATCTTCGATATCAGATATTATCAATTCAGCTCTTTGTTCTCCAAGCAGTGAAGTCACCTCAATGTCGATCGGTTCGGTCGTAAGTTCGTATTTATTTTCCTCGGGGCTGTTAACATCATGAAATTCAAACGAAAGAGCAGGAATGGAATATGCTCCTGAAAGAAATGGCTCAAGTCGATACTGGTAAGTATGTACCAAGTTATTATTCTTGTCGAGCCTGTCACCAAGATTCTGCCAGTCAATAATGCCGAAATTCTGCAATATCTTATCAACCTTGGGCATTTTAACTTCATAGCCGGGTTTAATTACCGCTTCAAGCTCCAGCATCACAGTTTCGGCTATTGTAATCTGCTCTTTTTGAACCCGGACATGAACGGTTAAAGGCCCTCGTGGGAATTGCTTTTCTGTCTCGAACCCCATTTCACTACTTTGGGAACCTGTACCTTTTCTGCATCCGACAAAGCCAAAGGGCTGTACGGCCACAACCAATATATAGAAGGCAAAATGATATTTCTTCGTTTTAAGTGTCATCTCTGATTTGGATCAGTTGGCGTAAATACTGACTTGTGAATTATAACATTATACTTGTCCATTAATCGCTCGATCAACTGTTGCTGGACATCCTGTCTTTTCTGATCGGCTAATTCCGCCATGGCCTGTTGCTTGGCTTCTTCAAAGCTTAGCTGCTTTGGCGGGGAATTGGGGTCGTCTTTATCGCTCGGTTCTTTATATCTTTCTTTATTTGCCTGGTAATAAGTCTGGACATCTGCTTCTGTGATATTGATCTTATCCGCCAGTTCATTATTCATTAGTTTCTGGCTGACAATTCCCCGTGTCATATCATCGATCAATCTATGAGTCTTGGGATCGGCCAACAAATCATTCTCAAGTCCTTGTCTGTAAAGAACTTCCTGGGCAATCCAGGATTGGAGGAACTGGTATTTAATGGAAGGATCAGCGTATTGCTGAAGAATGGCCTTTTTCTGTTGGTTCATTTGTTCATTTGTCATGAAAGAAGATACTGGCTCAAGTTGACTATCAATAGCTATTTCGATCTGCTCATCGAGATTCGATTGAGTTATTTTTTCAGGGCCGATTTGAGCAATAACTTTTGTGCCAGCCTCGACTGAATCATCAATGCTTGTTCTGTCCATAAGTTCGTATCGCAAAGCTGAAAACTTTCCGAGCTTCTCAAAACAATTTTTAATGTTAGCATTGATTTGAGATTCCAAATCCGAAATTTTAGCGGCCATCTCACTTCGATAGTAGTACTCGATGGCCTTATCATACTGCTGACCTTTTTCTAATAGAGCACCAGTTTGGAAAAGAGCTTTTGCTCGTTCATTATCACTTAGACGGCCAGAAGATAAATAATCCTGCCATGCCTCAGCAGCCCTTTTATATAAATTACGAGAAGCAAGTTTTATCGCAAGCTGTTTAGTTTGTTCAGCTGAAAGTGGTTGTCTTTGATTTTGCTCTATAGAACCACCACTGGGTTTTAGAAAAACATTCGCGGCTGTTAGGCCGATCAAAACTAAAAGCAGTAAGGTCGTTACCACTGAAACGCAGGAGCTTTTCTGTTTTTTTTGCGGGAGTGAAAAATCGAGTTTTTCTTCCATAACTAATTCTCCATTTATAAAGCGAATTTTTCAATAACGCTTGTGCCTCATATGAAAGAATCTGACAAGGTCATGAATATACGATTTGTCAGTGTTTATGCTGATGCAATCAACATTTATAGTTCGAAGCATATTTTTTAATTCATCAAATCGTTTGGCTGTTGTATTGCTGTATTGATTCCTGAATTTTCTACTGGATGTGTCGACAAGAATAATCTCACCTGTCTCTGCATCAGTGAATTCGACCAGGCCTATGCCAGGCAGTGTGATCTCTGCTCTATCACGTACCGGTACGGCGATAACATCGTGTCGCTTATTAAGTGAACTAAGAGATTTTTTAAAATCGGTTTCTATGAAGTCTGAGACCAAAAATACCGTAGCTTTTTTCCGCACCACCTTTGCCAGATAATCCAAAGCATGGGGGATATTGGTCTTTCTTTTAGGCATCTTGAAATACATCAGTTCGCGGATAAGACGCAACATGTGGCTGATACCTTTTTTGGCAGGAATGTACAACTCTATCTGGTCGGTAAAAATAAGCAAGCCAACTTTATCGTTATTTTTCGCAGCAGCAAAAGCCAGCGCCGCGCAAAACTCAGCTGCCAACTCATTCTTAGCCTTATTTACTGTGCCAAAATCACCAGATGCGCTAAGATCGACTACGAACATTACGGTCATCTCACGCTCTTCAACAAACCTCTTTATATAAGCCTTGCCCGTACGTGCAGTAACGTTCCAGTCTATTGTGCGAATGTCATCGCCGGGTGCGTACTCACGCACTTCGTCAAACTGCATGCCTCGGCCTTTGAATACACTTTCATATTGACCGGCAAAACTGGCATCTACCATTCGAGATGTGTAGATCTGTATCTGTTTAATTTTTTTTATTAATTCCTGCGGTATCATCATTCTTTGAGAATAATTCAGTTGTCTTTGCTACGGCACTTCAATATTGTCAAAAATCGTCTTTATGACATCTTCGCTTGTCTTGTCCTCAGCTTCGGCCTCATAACTCACGATAACCCTGTGACGCAAAACATCATATCCGACACTTTTCACATCTTGCGGAGTCACATAGCCTCTCTGCTGAATGAACGCGTGTGCTTTTGCCGCAACGGCTAAATATATCGTTGCTCGCGGTGATGCTCCATAATTGATAAAGTTGGCCATTTCAATACCGTATTTCTCCGGCTCTCTGGTCGCACAGACCACATCAACAATATAATCCTTTATTTTCTCATCGATATAAATTTCATCGACGACCGAGCGAACTTCTGCGATCTGCTCAGGAGTAATTACTGCTTTAATGTTAAAGTTGGGATTGGTCGCTGCCATACGGTCAAGTATTTTTCGCTCTTCGTCTTTGTTGGGGTAGTCGATCTTTATCTTTAGCATAAAGCGATCCAGCTGAGCTTCCGGGAGCGGATAAGTTCCTTCCTGCTCGATAGGATTTTGTGTCGCCAGTACAAGGAATGGAATTGGCATCTTAAAGGTCTCTTCGCCTATGGTTACCTGTCTTTCCTGCATAGCTTCAAGCAGAGCGCTTTGAACTTTTGCAGGCGCTCTGTTAATCTCGTCAGCTAAAATAATGTTGGCGAAGATCGGACCTTTGCGTGTGTAAAATTCACCATCTGATTGACGATATATCTGAGTTCCGATCAAATCAGCAGGTAATAGATCGGGGGTGAATTGTATCCTCTGGAAATCGGCACTGATTGCTTTCGAGAGGATCGTTACCGCCATAGTTTTGGCCAATCCAGGTACGCCTTCCAATAAGATATGACCATTAGATAGTAATCCAATGAGCATACGCTCAAGCATATACCTTTGGCCCACGATCACCTTATCCATTTCGCCAAATAACACTCGTACAAAGTCACTTTTTTCCTGCACCAGGCTTGAGATTTGTTTGACATCAACTGCCATAAAGAATTTCTCCTTTACATTATCTATCTACTTAACAAAAAAGACTTTAAGAAAAAGCCTATTTTAAGCGCACTCTGCCAAAAAACAATTATTTTCCCTACGTCTTAATCATAAGATTTGTTCGTATTATGCAAAAATAATTGCAAAAATCAAGTAGGTATGAAGAGAAATTCTTTCACAGAAGACAAACTAAATAACACAGCCGTTTATTATTAGCTGTAAGGATTTTAAGGTCTTAGAATTGTTATTGCGTCACACTTTGATTTGTTGGATAATGCTCGTCCGGTGCTTTTTCAAAGTTAATATTGACTTTTTTCAGAAGGGAGTATTCTGTGAAAAATCTTGCAAGACGTGACTTTGTTAAAATTACAGGCCTTAGTTTAGCAGGCATTATTGTTGGCGGTTGCGATAATGATCCTAAAGCGGAACCTTCAACAAAGCCCAATATACTTTTGATAATGGTTGATGATATGGGATTTTCAGATCTTGGCTGTTACGGTAGTGAGATCAACACGCCTAATATAGATTCACTTGCAGCGGGGGGCTTGCGTTACACACAATTTTACAATGCGGCTCGTTGTTGTCCTACCCGGGCTTCATTAATGACCGGCCAATATGCCCACAGTGTTGGTATGGGTTGGATGACAGCTTCGAATCTTGGACGGCCCGCTTATGTTGGTGGGCTTAACGATAAATGCATTACCATCGCCCAGGCATTAAAACCAGCCGGTTATCGTAATTATATGGTTGGCAAGTGGCATGTTGTTTTTGATAAAAACATGACATCTGACGGTTCTAAACACAACTGGCCACTACAGAGAGGCTTCGATAGATATTTCGGCGGCCTTTCCGGTGGAGGAGGATATTATAAGCCGACTACTTTAACTGATGGTAATGAGCGTATCCAGGCCTCTGAAGGTTTTTACTATACAGATGCAACAGGCGACTATGCTGTTAAATATCTCAATGAGCATTTCCAAAAGCATAAGGACGAACCTTTCTTTATGTATGCCGCTTTTTACGCACCACATCGGCCCCTTCACGCTAAACCTGAAGATATTGCCAAGTATAAAGGCAAGTATATGATCGGCTGGGATGAACTGAGGGGGCGACGACATGAAAAGCAACTTGAAATGGGTATCGTGGAAGATAAATGGCAGCTATCTCCTAGAGATAAATACGTTAAAGCATGGGATGATATCCCGGAAAAACAAAAAGCACTCTGGGATATGAGAATGGCAACCTATGCTGCTCAAATAGACTCTATGGATCAAAATCTTGGCAAGATCCTTGACTTATTGAAGAAAAACAATGCTTTTGATAATACCATAGTCATGTTCCTTTCCGATAATGGAGGTTGTTCCGAAGGAGCTGGTAATGGAGATATTACAATAATTGGAACTGCTAGGAGCGATGAAAGCTATCGTGCGCCATGGGCTAATGCCAGTGATACTCCGTTTCGTCGTTATAAAAAAGATACCCACGAAGGTGGCATAGCAACACCGCTTATTGTTCATTGGGCGAAAGGCTTGAAAGTTGATAAAGGCTCGATTGATAAGAAAACAATAGGGCACGTCATTGACGTTATGCCAACATGTCTATCGCTGGCAGATGTCGAATACCCAGATCAATATGCTGGCAAAAAGATTAATCCTCTGGCTGGTGAAAGTTTAACTCCTTCATTTAAAGGCGAGCCAGTGAAGGAAAGAACTTTGTACTTCGAACATCAGGCCAATTGCGCTGTGCGAATGGGCAAATACAAACTGGTTTCAAAAGGTATAAACAAGCCCCCATATAAAGGCAATTGGGAGCTTTATGATCTTGAAGCTGACCGTACGGAGCTTAATGATTTAGTGACTACTAAGCCTGAACTGGCAAACAAACTGATAAAGATGTTTGATACCTGGGCAGAAGAAAATGGTGTCTATCCACTCGATAATAGTGGTTGGGGGCAGAAAATAAAAGCAAGTGTGGAATAAATGAGGTATGAATAATGAAAATACGGGTAAATAGAAGACAAGCGTAAACCATGAGAAATTTGAAAGGCCTCTGTATTACAGGGGCCTTTTTGGGGCTAAATAGTGCAAAAAAAAAGCACAGCC
>JANQHJ010000092.1 GCA_028282745.1 Sedimentisphaerales bacterium
GATAGACGACCCTGATTCCTCTGTAATGACCAGGCCGCAGTATATGGTTTTCATTAAATATCGGCCTCCGGGCTCGATCGATACGTTACAGACTGAAGCCGATTTATTCACCGTCATATCTGGCATAGAGCCCATTAAGCTGCCGACTAACATTGGTGTAATGGATCTTTATATTAACCAGCAAAATTATGATCCGATCAACGACAATGCTTTAGAGGACCCTGAGTATCTAACTGACGCCGCGACATTTTCTATTATCTTCTCTCCAAACGGTAAGATAATCGTCCGTAACGTCCAGGTCAGAAACCGCGACAACGAAATATCATCTAACGTCAGCGAAGATGACATCTTCAACACACTGCCGGTAGTCGAAGATGAGTTTGCAATATTCCTGCAGGATGACTATCCTTCTCTTGGCCTGGAAACCGAGCCCAGCAGAAGAAGTTTCATTTTATACAATCGAAACGACTTCGCTTCTGTCGATCCACAGGAACGTTACAGCGAATATATTGAGGAAAACCTCGACTCGTTGACTGTCTATATTAATCCTTATACGGGAACAATGGTAAATCGATGACCAGTTATAACAAAAAATCCGGTTTCTCTGTAGTGGAGATTCTCATTGCCGTTGGCATTTTAGCAATGGCAATGATAATGATAGCCGGCGTCTTCCCTGTCGGCATTCACTTTACCGAGGTCTCCACCGACCGGACAATCGGAGCTGTTGTTGCCCAGGAAGCATTTGCGAAAATAAAGCTCTATGTCGAGAATATGCCCGATATTAATGATTCGAAGATATTGGAATTATCCTTCCGGCACCAGCGTGACTTCAACGATTATTTTGACGAGCTAATGTTCATCAGCGGTGAGGATTACATCATAAACGAAGATACTTTCTCGTATCCGAGTTACAAACATGTTTCCCCGTTCCCTGGCCCAAGAAATAAAGATTACGACGTTGACAAGGATTACACCTGGACTGCCTTGCTCCGCCTCACTGATGATATTGATCCTAATCTCCCATTGCCGCGCGAAATACAGGCCACGGTTTTTGTATGCAGAAAAAAAGCCTTCACACAGAGATACTATCCGCACCAAACTCTTGGTTTCAGGGGCAATAACTATGGCCAGCCTGACTGGACTTCTACCGGCTATTCACAAATTCCTGTCCCCGTCAAGCTTTGGGCAAACTACTTTTCTACGGCTAACAAAAACGAGATCATCATTGAAGAAGATTATCATACAGTTATCAATGACGGTGATATGATCGTTGATGACCGGACAGGCCGAATTTACAGGGTGCTGGAACGTTACAAAGAGCCATTCACCAGAGTGATACTGTTGGATAGAGATTTTATAGATGAAGATTTCAACGGCAATTCATTTGGCCCGCCGTTTTATATATGGGCCGTTTCACCTGCCGCCTCTATTGGTTCGACAAATAGCATAATTGGAAAATCGCCTTGCGTTAAGGTCTATCAGGAGACCATTAGGTTTTAATATGAAAAAGGGTTTTACATTAATTGAGTTACTTGTAGCGGTCGGGCTGCTCGCGATGATCATTGCCTTTAGCAGTATTGTCTTCAAGTACGGCATCGATGCTTACCGCCGCTCTGCCGCTAATGCTGAAATAATGCAAAAGGCCCGTGCAATTACTCAACAGTTAAATGACGACCTCCGCGGTATCAGAAAAGACGCTCCAATGATGATCTGGTTCGAGCCTTCAAGGATTTTTGGGGTCTATCCTGAATACACCGGTGCCTCGAACAGGTTGGATCAGATACTTTTCTTTGCTGACGGGTATTTCTCTTCGTTCCAGTTGTACAGAAATAACGAAACCATCGGCGTCTCAGGCGGAAATCCCATAAATGCCCGAAACCTCAACGGCAACCTTGCAAGGATTCAATATTCTTTGGCTAAAAGTTATGATCAGACTCAAACAAATATACTAACACCGGGCAGAATTCCATTCGTTGACAGAATATTGTCAAGACGTCTGCATATCTTAACTGCTGATCCGAACCTGTACATCTGGCCGGATCAGACTAACATAGCTGCGACATTTGGCGAACTTACCAGTGGAACTTTAAACAATGAACTGTTTGAACATGACAGTATGCCGCTGGCTATCTATCAATCAACCAGTCAGACCGAAAACGACATCATTACACAGATATGCTTTGATGAGGGCACTTTTGTTGATACGCGCCAGGCAAATACATTGCACAAATTAATGAGCGAATCTGTCAGCAGCTTTTCTGTTCAGTGGGTATATTGGGACAGAGACAATCCCACCGATGACATGGAGCTTCGCTGGTTCCCAAGCCACGATCCTGACAACGATGATAATTTTCAGGACTCACATTTCAATGCTAACGGTGGTCGATTCGGCGTCTATTTTAATATGCCGAACGGAATCTCATATATTAACTGGGACAGCCCCGATCAGCTTAAATACAGGCAGCAAATTCGCTTCCCTGCTGATTTCTATCCTGCTGCCATGAAGTTTACTTTCAGGATTCACGATTCGAAGAATGTCCTAAAAGCCGGGCGAACTTTTTCTCACATTATTTATTTGGATGATTGACACGGAGGCTAATGTAATGTTACCGCCCAAATACAAAATATACGGTTCACAAAAAGGCTCTGCCCTGGTGCTTACCATTGTCCTAAGCAGTATTCTTGCGATTATTGGCGTACTTTTTATGCTCGGCTCGCGCGTAGAAAAGCTATCGACTTCTGCCGCTACGGATGAGCGTGACCTTGAAAATGCCATTGAGTCACTCGTAAATAAAATAAAAACACAGCTCGTACTCGACACACCCGGAGTAGCTGGCCAGGAATACTACGATTACCCCGGCGACGAGGATATATGGCTTGCCAGTTCCGAGCCTTACGATAAAGACGGAATCGCAGTCACTGAGAACGACTGCATCTGGCTGCAGATCAGCGACCCTACCGGCTATCTCAGGAAAAGATATTCCGAACTGCCATTTGAGCCCGACTGGTCTTACAGAAATGTTAGAATAGAACCATTGGAAGTAGGGGGCAATTATCAGGACAAGGCAACCGTCCCTGAATATCCGCAAATTCTGCTTGATAAAGATGGCCGATTACTTCCACAGTCTGCTGATGCCGATGGTGATGGTATAGCCGATTCGAAATGGATCGAGCTTGAGGACTCCATGACAAGCAAAGGTAAACCTGTTTATGCTGCTGTAAGGATAATTGACAGCGGCTCAATGGTGAACATTAACTCTGCTTATCGATTTGACTCTAATAGTAGTGACAGCGAACTGATCGATGGCTCACGCCTGAACCAGATAAACCTTGCCGAAATGGCAAGGGGCACAGATGACATTAGTGAAATCAGCCTCCAGAGAAGTGGTATCGCCAACCCAACAAAATCCGATCTCGAAACATACGAGGACCAGGCCGTCTGGCGTATGGCCAAGCCCATCAATGCTACACTATTCAATATCTCTGACGAATTGGAAGTTCGTTACAGATACTGCATTAACTCATCTGTAAATGCACGGCTTGAAAATGCCGGCACCGATCCCCAAAAGCAATGCTGGGACAGGACTATTGGTACTGCCCAGCCTGCTTATCCGTATGCGGGCCAATTGGATTATGACATGGAGGACTGGATCAGAAGGATGATAGATCCCTCGGACAGTTTGCATGACAGACGGCATTGCATGACGACATATAATATCGATAGGATAATTGCTGCTGATACTAATGATCCTCGATATAAAATGTTCAACGTCAATATCGACCCGGATGAGCTTGACGAGATCGATGATGACTATACTGAATTGCGTTCCTGGGAAAAAGCAAGAGAGCTGTATTTGCGGACTATTGGTGGAATTGACCTCGATAATATTACAATAGCTGCTCGCAAGGACATTAAACGCAAATTGGCTCAGTTGGCCGTAAATCTTGTTGATCTTCGCGATAGAGATGCCGACGTAACAGCTCTTAGCCTTGCTGAGCTTGATGACGAGATCGGGCTCCATAATGATTATTTCATTGATGATTTCGTTTACGGGGTAGAACCTTTCCCTGTTATTACCCAGGTTGCCGTCTCGATCAATCCGACAGACCCTTGTGCTTATGCTAATAGATATGGGGTTGAACTATACAATCCTTTCGATCAGCCTATTACTTTAACAGGTAGTTATGACTTTACGCTTGAAATTACCGACGTCAATTCCGCCTTTGACCCCTGTGATCCCAATACATTTGGTAATGAGGTTCTTGTCACTGTTCCATTTGCAAGCACTACTCTTGATCCCGATCAGTTTCTGGTTATTACGAATAATATGCATAATGTAGGAGTTGCGGGAACCATTCAGATAGCCCAGAATTTTGTGTTATCAAGTGGATATAGTGTGACTTATCCTGGCAGTGGGTCTCTACCTGTAGTCGATAGCAATATTGTCGATTCTCACAACATTGTTATTTCACGCGAAGTCGAGGTACCTCTCGACCATAATTCACCTGCAAGCTCTCTTACAAGGCGAAAGCTTTATGTTGACAGGCAGTTGATATATAAGGATTGGGTTAGATTCACAGGAATTCCTGCTATGCGTTTTTTCAGCCGCGAATATGACCTTGATACCGCTAATTGGTGGGATGCTATATACCCGGATATGACTGCCGATTACGCAAATACTAACGGTAATCTTTTAGGTACGAATGATTACAGCAGACTCGGCCCCGATCCCAATAACAGACCTCTCATGGACATCGCCGTTCCGTACCACTCGGATCAGAACCTTGTAACAGTTGGCGATATTGCCCGCATTTGGGCTATTAGTCATACGGATACATTGTTTGATCCTTTTGATGCGGATAATCAGGCCGTATCCAGTGTTTTTGATTCTACTGCGGTTAATCGGTTCGACCCGAATGATCCTGCATTCGACCCTAATAACTTTGATCCAAATGACGCAAACAGTCTTTTCACTGTATTTAATATTGGCTCGCGGACTTTAGGCGAAAACCTGCGATTTATTTCAGAAAGTATCAGAACAGGAAGGGCCCGCAATGAATCGCTTATGAGAGTTAACCTTGCTGATCCGTTGCTTGCCAATATTTTCCAATATATAACCGTTTTTGATCCAACTACCGACGGAATTGACAACAATGCCGACGGCTTAGTTGACAACAGTGTAGAGTTAAAAGTCCCAGGCCGAATTAATGTTAACACCGCAGGCAAATATGTAATACAGCAGCTGCCTTGGATGACGGATGAAATTGCCGAGTCTATCATCTCATATAGAGATAAAACAGGCCGTTATAGAAATGGCCGCTATAACGAGATCGGCCGTTATATCAGATTCGACTGGATCGACAGATTTTTATACAGAAGTGATGTCCGGGAAGAAAGGGGCTTTGCTTCAATAGGCGAGCTGAATCTCGTCACAACGTTCGATAATGCCCGCAGTATTTGGACATACGGGCTTGGCGCGATTTCCGGGCCGTTATTAAGGAATGGTCATTACTTCCCTGACCTCACTGATGCCTACGGCTTCAACGACGAAGCAGACAACGACTTCGAGGAGCGCGATCTGCTCTTCGCTCGCATCAGCAATCTTGTTACTGTAAGAAGCGATGTCTTTACCGCGTATATTCTTGTAAGACTTGGCACAGACGGCCCGCAAAAGAGAATGCTCGCCATTCTTGACCGAAGTGATGTCTATGGCCCCAAAGACAAAGTCAAGATCATCGCATTACATCAAATGCCGAATCCGAGATAATCTGCTGACTTACAATTGTACCAGTGCCAGTAATTCACTGTTGATTTTGGGATTAGACGCAACTGCCTGCAATGCTTCTCCCTGATAGCTTGCTATGTCAAACGGGAATATCTTCTCGCCGTTCAGGTCTGTAACTATCGCCCCAGCCGACTGGGCTATTATGGTACCAGCTGCTATATCCCAAAGCTTTACCTTGGAATGCACAGTTGCCGCCAATCCGCCGTTAGCTACATAGGCAAAATGTAAACCCGCTGTGCCGTAATTGCGATACCTTGTCTGGGATATCAGCTCGATCGCCCAGTTAGGTAATGGCGTTTCGATATGGCTGCATATACTCACACTCGAAAACTCATCTATGCCGTCTTCGTTTACCGTTATTTTCCTGCCGTTAAGCTGGGCGTCGTTACCCTTACACGCCGTGAACATCGAATCCGTCGCCGGATCGAAAATGACCCCCACTACCGGCTCATTCTGATACAAAACTCCGATACAAACACAGAACTGCGGCATATGATGAGCGTAATTATTCGTACCATCTATCGGATCGACAACCCACCATATATTTTCATCTCCGCGAGGGGCCTGTTTGAATATCTTACCCTCCGAGCCTTCCTCGCCTATAAAACCGTGATCAGGATAAGCTTCCTTTATCCTGTCGATTATCAGCTTCTGGCATTTGCTATCGACATCGGTTACCAGCTCGCATCCATATTTGACAGATGTTTTGGCGTATTCCATCTGTTCCATTGCCTTTTGGCCTGCCAATCGAGCTGAAACTATCGCCGTCTCCAGCAGTTTGCTCATATCCTTCATTTCTAACGACATAAACTACCTTTCAGTGCATAACTTGACTTTAATTGCTTTGCACCTTATTTTAATTCAAATATGGAACAAAACCAACACATAACTAAGCCGAAATTCCTCATCAAGGCCTCCGGTCCCCAAAGAAAAGTTGCGATTATCATATTCATAGCCGGATTGCTTATATCCCTGGCACTCATACTCGCTGCCTGGGATTTCATTGATCTCGGCAGATATTTATACCCTTGCGGCTTCCAGATGCGTCACAAGCTGCCATGTCCGACATGCGGTGTTACTGCCTCAACTCTGCTATTTTTCAGAGGCCATTTTATCCGATCATTCTATATCCAGCCCGCCGGAGCTGTCATTTGCATCTTATTTGTAATTACTGTATTTTTATCTTTTATCACCGCCGTTTTTGGGGTATATTTCGGGTTTCTCAAAAGTCTCTGGAAGCGCTTGAAAGTAGGATATATTGTTTTAGCTGCGATTTTGGTTCTTTTAGCAGGCTGGGCGGTAACTTTAGCTCGAGCTTTAGCTGTAAGAGCGAGTTAATACATTACAGGAGTTTAGATTAATGAAAAGGCTCATTACAATATCTACATTAGCTGTCATGTTTTTTAGCTCCGGATGTGTTATACCGGCACTTCTCGGGACTGAGACTAGGCAGGAAAGGAAAGTTAATGCCGAATATAATCTTTACAAGCAGGCAAAAAATAAAAAAATATTGGTTTATGTTGAGCAGCCAGCCTGGCTTGTTTCGGAGGCAAATTTAAGGCAATCTCTAACTGGCGCTATAAATAAATTCTTGGATAAAAAAGCCGGAGTTAGTCCCAAAAAGCTCATTGAATATAACACATTTATTGAGTTCGAAGAAAAGCACAAAGAATTTCCAGGAGGATATGGTGAACTGGCTTCTGTTTCTATAGCTAAAGCTATGAAAGCCGATTTAGTGCTTCACATTGCGATACAAGAGCACCATTTCAGTAAAATTGCGAATTCCGCACTCAGCAAAGGATTTTTAGCTGGTAGGTGTGCTATTTTTGATTCTCATACTTCTAAGATGCTCTGGCCCGCATCGAGAGATGGCAGACTTGTAAGGGTTGGATTTGATATTGATGAAAACGGCTTTGATGCTGGAATTAAAAGGCTGACTACTGCTTTTGCGCACTGTACAACCCGGTATTTTTATAACTGTGAATATAACAAGTTTAAAATTTTTGATGACAGAAGTGTTGAAGAACTTGAAAAGTTAAATGATTAACTCTCTATTTGGAGGACCAAAATGATCAAGGTGCTTATCACTGACAAACTGGCACAAGAAGGCATTGACTTAATTAACGCTACAGAAGGTGCTGAAGCTGTAGTTAAAACGGGTATTAGTGAGGACGAGCTCTCACAAATTATCGGTGATTATGACGGCCTTATCATCAGAAGCGCAACTAAGGTAACCCCAAAGGTTCTCGATAACCCCGGCAAGCTAAAAGGCGTAGCCCGTGCCGGCGTCGGCGTTGACAATATCAATATTCCCGAAGCCACACGAAAGGGCGTCATCGTTATGAACACACCCGGCGGAAACACTTTAAGTGCCGCCGAGCATACAATGGCCCTTATACTTTCTATGAGTAGAAACGTCGTCCCAGCTTGTAAGAGCCTCAAAGAAGGCGCATGGGACCGCAAAAAATATATGGGTAACCAGCTCAACGGTAAAATTCTCGGCGTCATCGGCCTCGGGCGTATCGGTCTTGCAACTGCCAAAATGGCCCTTGGCTTTGACATGAAGGTCCTCGGCTTCGATCCGCTCGCTGCTCCGCCGGATGCCGACAAGATGGGCATCGAGGTAACAGAGGACATCAACAGGATTTTCAAAGAAGCTGATTACATCTCCGTCCATGTCCCCCGTAATGAGCAGACTTTGAACATGATAGACACCGAGCAGATAGAAATGATGAAGCCGACCGTCAGATTAGTCAACTGTGCTCGCGGCGGTATCATTAGCGAAGAGGCTCTTTACAAAGCACTTGAAAATAATAAGATCGCCGGTGCCGCTCTCGACGTATTTCCAACCGAGCCGCCGGAGAACCATGACTTTGCTAAGTTTGATAATTGTGTTGTTACACCTCATCTCGGCGCCAGTACCGAAGAGGCCCAGATCGAAGTTGCCGTCGAAGCTGCGCAGATCCTGCTCGATGCCATTAAAGGCGGCCCGATCAGAAACGCTCTCAATGCTCCATCTGTCTCCGGTGCTATGCCTCCTATCATTACGAAATACGGCGAGCTCGCAAAGAGAATTGGTATCCTGCTAAGCACCATCGCCCCCGGTAAGATCAAAGAGGTCGAGGTCCAGTACAGGGGAACCATCGCCGAATCTGACACAGACTTTGTAACACTCAACTTCATGATGGGCCTTCTCCAGAAGCACTTTGAAATACCTCTTAATATGGTCAATGCTCCCGTACTCGCAAAAGAGCGTGGTATCAGTATCGACCAGACAAAGAATCCCGAATCGAAAGACGTCGCATCCAGCTTCACCGCCCGCGTCGTCACCGACAAGGTCACCCGCACGGTCACCGGCTCAGTATTCGGCCAGCAACTGCTGCGTATCATCGAGATCGATGGTTTTGCTGTCGAGATGACACCAGCCGGTGCAGTCATGATTATTTTCAATGACGACAAGCCCGGCGTCATCGGTTCCGTTGGAAGCATCTGCGGAAAGCATGAGATCAATATTTGCACAATGGGTGTCGGGCAGAAGCCGGACGAGCAAAAAGCCGTCCTCGCCGTCAGCCTTGACAAGCAGCTATGGGAAAAGACAATTGACGAGCTCAAAA
>JANQHJ010000151.1 GCA_028282745.1 Sedimentisphaerales bacterium
TGAGAAAACCCCCAAGAGGAACCTTTTTGACAGCAAAGTTATAATTAATATCGCAGGCGGTGAACAACTTGTGATAAAGTGCATTGGAACAATCTCTAAAAAATAGTTGAAAAGCGTCAACTTAGGCAGTTTACTGCCCGATATTGAAAATTGTGAATGTTTGCTGTATCTTCTGCTGATTTTATAAGAAAAAAATATCGGACGAGGGAACATGAACTCAGTATGTTTGTCAAAAGTATTAGTAATATAGGCATTTACTGAGGAGCATTATTATGACAAAGACGCTTAGAATTATAAGTATAATCGCCGCAATAGCAGTAGTTTTAGGTGTTTCTCTGCCGGCAGCATTTAGTTCCGGCCAAGACGAAAATAAAGCAAAAATTCTTAGCAAGCCGGGTATCATTGAGAGTTTTAAAAATTTGCAAAAACCCACAAAATCTAACGACAAATCCCCATTAGTCGTTCAGGCAGAGAAATATGCTCTCATCTTGAATCCGCCTAAACCCAAGCCAAGACCAAAACCTAAAAGCAGACCTAAAAATGTAACTGCAAAAACTTCTACTAAAGCACCGCCAAAATCCACGGTAGGCAAGTTTGAATTGATTGCAACAAGCTATTTCCCTTCAAAACCGGAACTTTCATTAGCTTTGGTTCACGAGGCTGGCTCTGGTTATAAATGGATAAGACAGGCCAATTCATTTGGACATGTAGTTTTTAAAGAAATCCTTGACGGTAAGGTTGTAATCAAAGACGGATCAAGGACTTATGACATAATACCTAAAAGAATGCCCAAAAAGAGCCTGGTAAAGGGCGAAACACCCGCAGCCATCAGCACATTGAGAAAAAGCAGCAATGCGCCAATAAAAAGTTTCCCAGCAGCACCTGTCGTCAAGAGAAATATGGTCAGGCAGCGACCGGAAAAAGGTGCTCAAGAAGAACCCGTTGTTACACCCCCACAAGATCCAAGAATTGCTAACCTTTTTGATAAATTCGTGAAGGATATTGAAGGTATAGAAAACAGGGAGGCTATAGATAAAGGTGCAGATGAGCTTATAAAAGCCCTGAAACAAATCAGCGATGAAGAAGCAGGGCTTTTAGATGAACTGGGCAAAAAACTCGAAGAAAATGACAAATAATCTCACTCTTTTAAGCAACTCTAAACAAGACGGCCATCCCCGATAACACGCCTTGAATATCAGTTTTGGATGGTTTTGAGTCCGAATATCTCCTCATTTCTTCATGAGAACTGAAATATCTTAATTACCTCAATTTAAACATACATTTTCCCATTAAAAACAATTCTCAAAATCGCTGTGGGAGTCCGAAAATAGCGGAACTTATAAGCCTTTTACTGTGTCTTAATAAGCAGGGCTAAGAAACCTCGTAGAGCTGCCGAATTTCATGGAGGAATTGGGCCTAACGGCCTTAAAAAAAAGGATTTATCCCGAAAATAGGGATTAAAAAGCAACACAGCTATGTCGATAAAAGTCTGGCTAAAAGACTTTCTTGAATTTTGAATTGGAGTTTTGATTTTATGAACGGTAAACGAGAGCACCAGATTTTAGCTATAGCACGATTTTTCACAATATTGGCACTAACCTGCATTTTGTCAGTTTCTGCCGCTGCAGATGAGCATGGGGCAGAAAAAAAGGCTGAGCACTTCTCGGCTAAAGCGGTGAAAAATATTTCACCCGAGCGAGCTATAAACTTTTTAGCTAACGCTAACCTTGCTACAGCTACGAGAATGCCGGACACAAATACAATTCTTATGACCGGTAGTTCTTCGGATCTTTCGAAGGCAACAAAACTGCTGGAATTGGTTGACAGCAAAGATAAATGGGTTGTCGCTACAGTAATTCCGAATGAAGTCCCGAATGCAAAATTTTTACAGACCCAGCTGTCGGGTGAAATGAAAGATATATCGATCCAGTCTTTTAAAGATTCCGCTCCGGCTGTAGGCAAAACGGCTGCATTGGTAGATATCCATAACAAAACAATAGTTGTGGCCGCACCTATGGATCAGTTCAACCGGATCGTAATTAAAGTTGAAAAACTCGCTAAAACAATGCCCGATCAAAGTCAACCTGCAGATGAAACATCTGAAACTGTCGCTGAAATCGAAAGTGTAACAGAATCTCCAAAAGATAAACTTCAGGATGAGGAATTCTTTAATGAACTGATGCAATCCCTGGCCGAAGCTGAAAAGATTGAATCTCAAATGCAAGCTGAAAAGTTACAAAAGGATGAAGTTGAGAAAACTCCGGAACCAGGCGTAACAGAAACGAAAGTTTCCCAAAAAATTCATGAAACCGAAAAATCCTCAAAGGCCGAAAAGAGCACTATCGTAGATCTGGATCAAAAACAAGCACAGCCATCTTTTAAGCCTGGCGACTACGATGTAGAACTCGGTGATCTGGGAAACGCGGAGCTAGAGCTAAATTTACCAGAGCTTCTTAATATCGTCGAACTAATTGACCTTGTTGGTAAGTATCTTAATCTTGATTTGTTATACGATAAAAATGAAATCAAAGGCCAGGTAACACTTAGAGTCCAAGACAAGATCAAAGTTAAAGAGCTTTATCCACTATTAGAGTCGGTATTGAAGTTCAGAGGTTTTGTAATGAGCCGAAGTGATAACCTTGTGGTAATTTTGCCGTTGGCTAAAGTTGATCCGGGAGCTACCCAGATTGTTGACGGTCAAAAAATGGCTCAGCCGGGTGACATCATAATAAGCAGGGTATTTAATCTACAGCATATCACCCCTGCCACTGCAAAGTCTCTCCTTACAAAAATGAAACTTGGAATAAAAATGGAAGAAGCAGCCAACAGGTTATTTATCACAGCTTATACCCACAGAATGCCAAAGATCGAAGAGCTTTTACAAATGGTCGATAAGCCCGGCAAATTGAAACAGTTTCGTTACCGACAACTACGATATACCATGGCAAAGGCTCTGGCGACCCAGGTCGAGAAGTTAACCGAACAATTAGGTACGGCATCTGTGACGATATCGGCTCCGACAGTCAGGAAGGACAGCAGAGGCAGGCCAATCTCTACGCCGGCACCAACTCCGAAAAAGGGAGATTCAGTATTTCTCGATGTCGATGAAAGAACTAACCGTATTCTAATGATTGGAACTCCCGATCAGCTTAACGTAGTTGATACGCTGATAGACTCTCTTGACGTTGCAAGACAGGATCTTAGGACATTGAAAGTTTATGAGATTCAATATGTAGGCGCCGAAGAGATCATCGACAAACTAAATCAGCTCGGAATAATCTCAGGCGGCAGAACAACCAGCAGAAGTTCATCGGGAAGAATAACTCCGCCATCGTCAAAAAGTTCTCGTTCTGGCACATCAAAAGCCCCGACTCCAGCTGCCCCAGCAGGAACTGTACTAACAGAAGAAGGACTGGTCGATGAACCGCAGGTAGTTACTATAGAAGCGACAAATTCATTAATGGTAAACGCTACCGCAGAACAACATGCACAAATCGTGACCATCATCGGATATGTAGATGCTGAGCCGGAACAGACAGCTATTAACTATGTTGTTTATCCCCTTGAAAATCAGGACCCAGCTGAATTAGCCGGTGTATTACAGCAGCTTGTCCAGGAAACAATCCAGGAAACACAGGATAAAGGCTCAAATGTCGTTAGAACAACTACGAAGGCTCGCTTCGAGGAAGATGTAACTATCATAGCCGAGCCTAAGACATATTCACTTATCGTTTACGCAAGTAAGAAAAATCAACAATGGATAAAATCACTTATAGAGCAACTTGACGAATACCGTCCGCAAGTTTTGCTTGATGTTACTCTTGTACAGATAACAAAAGATGACGCTTTCCATTTTGATCTGAAGCTACTAGGTAGTTATCCTGACTTCGAATATGGCTCCAGTGAAATTCCAGATTTTGATGAAGAAGGTTTCTGGTCCAATCTACTTAATTCGACTGACAGAGACAGTTTTCTTGAAGGCAAATCATTTCTTGGGGATTTCACTGGTTTCTACGGTACAGAGCAGATCAGTGCCCTTTTAAGTGCTGTAGAGACAAAAAAGTATGGAAGGGTAATGGCCAGACCAAAATTATTAGTTAATGACAATGAAACAGGCAGTATCCAAACAACTCAAACGACTTATGTGGCAAGGACCGAAACACAGGTTATTGGCACAGAAACTCCAAAAGAAACAGAAAGCGTTGTGTTCGAGGATTATTCAGCAGGTATAACGCTCAATATAACTCCACATATAAGTACGGGAGATATGTTGAGATTACAGATAACTCTTAATCGCTCAGGATTTACCGGGAATCTGACCGAAGACTTAGTAAAGCCGCCCAACAAACAGGATTCGGATGTTGATACCGTAGTTACCGTTCCCAACAACAGTACCATCATACTCGGGGGTGTAGAAAGAATAAGTGACAGCAAGGGTGGTAAAAAAGTGCCGCTTCTGGGAGATTTGCCAATTATTGGTGGTTTATTTAGAGATGTTAGCCGCTCCGGTGGACATGATAAACTTTACATCTTTGTTAAGGCTCATATTTTAAGACCCGGCAATGACCTTGGCTTGGAAGATCTTAAAAGGGTCTCAAGGAAAAATCGAGAAGCCTTCGAAAAGCTCGAAGCTGAGATGCAGGAATACAGCGACTGGCCGGGTTTAGAACCAAAGCCGTTGGACCCTGTCAAGATCCTTGAAGATGACTAAAATTTAAAATTAAATAGTTGTTAGTCAATAGCACCTGAGATTAACTATAAAAGCCAGTGCAACTAACAACTAAAAGCTATATACTAACGACTGAATATGAAAGATTTACTGATCAAAACGGCGGAAAGGACGGGCTTAGTCGATGCCGAACAGCTGGCCGATTTCCTGGAGCAAAACAGAGAATCCGGTGCTCGGATCGATGAGGTTCTTCTGCGCTGTCCCCACTTCACCGAAGACGTTGTCCTGAAGCTCTTCGCTGAAGTGCTCGGCCAGGATTTTATCGAAGATATCCAAACCAAGTTAGTACCGGAAGAATTTATTGAGAAAGTCCCGGCAACTTATGCTCAGCATCATTCTCTTATCGCCATCAAACATGACGGCGAATCCATCCTGACTATTATATTATCGCATCCGTTGGATACCGATGCCCTGGATAACGTTTCAAAAATGGTTCATATGCCTGTCAAAGCCGCAGTCGCTACTCGAACAACTATAACCTCAGCTATCGATGTCGCATACGAGCAGAGATCGACCGTCATTGAAGAAGTGGCTGAAGAGCTTGATTCTCAAAACATAGATCAGTTAGCCGATGAAATAACAGCTTCTGATGATTTGCTGGATGTAGTCAACCGTCCCCCTGTAATTCGCCTAGTCAATGACGTGTTATTTCGAGCCCTGCAGCTAAGGGCAAGTGATATTCACGTTCATCCTTACGAAACAAAAATCCAGATACGATACCGAATTGATGGTATTTTATACGACACACTCAGCCTTAACCGAAATGTATTATCGCTTGTAATCTCGCGTATAAAGGTTATGGCTGGGATGGACATAGCCGAGAGGCGAATGCCTCAGGATGGCCGATGCAGTGTTCGTCTTGGCCAGCGAGAGGTCGATCTTCGTGTCAGTACCGTTCCAACCAGCTACGGCGAACGAGCTGTTCTTCGTGTACTCGATAAAAGCACCGCGCTATATGGTCTTGACGAACTCGGCCTCTGGAAAGAGGACCTTGAGAGGTTCGATTCGCTGCTGGCTCGCACTCACGGTGTGATTTTTGTTACCGGCCCGACCGGCAGCGGAAAAAGTACCACACTTTATGCCTGCTTACAGCGTATAAACTCTGCAGAGAAAAATATTATGACGATCGAGGATCCGATTGAATATCAGCTCGGCGGTATCAGCCAAATGCAGGTAGCATCGAAAAAAGGCATGAATTTCGCTAACAGCTTGCGGCATGTCTTGCGTCAGGACCCTGATGTTATAATGGTCGGTGAAGTTCGAGATGTCGAAACAGCCAGGATGGCTATTCAATCCTCTCTGACAGGGCACCTTGTTTTTAGTACACTGCATACAAACGATTCTGCCGGCGCGATAACAAGGCTCTTGGATCTGGGAGTCGAGCCTTATCTGGTCAGCTCTTCGGTCATCGCGGTTATGGCCCAGCGATTAGTTAGAAGAATTTGTCCGGATTGCAAACAGCCTTATGAGCCTACCGACCGTGAGTTGAGAGAGCTTAGCCTGTTAAATATAAATGATTCCAGTAATAATGAATTTTTCATCGGAGCCGGCTGTGACAGGTGTTTCCAGACAGGCTATCGCGGGCGAACAGGTGTTTATGAATTGATGCTATTGAACCAGGAAATCCAGGAACTTGTTTATAGAAGCGAAAGTGCCGGCGTTATAAAGAAGCTGGCGCTAAATGCCGGACTACAGACACTGCGAATGGACGGCACTCGAAAAGTATTGGCAGGGATGACAACAATTGCGGAAGTTCTTCGAGTCACGCAAGCTGATATAGTATAGTAATATGTTATTTTTTAATTAATACTATGCCCAGATACCATTACATAGCTGTCGATGTAAACGGCAAAAAAGCCAAAGGCACGCTTACCGCCGAAAGCGCTTACGCCGCGCGCAAGCAGCTGCGTATGAGGAGTATTCATCCAACCAATATCAAGGAGGTTTCCGGCCGTGATGAAAATAAAGGAAGTTTTGCTTTTCTTAGAAAAAGCAGCAAATCACAACTCGTAGATTTCACCCGGCAGATGGCTATTCTTCTTAATTCAGGTATTAAGCTTACTGAGGCCTTATCGGTAATGATACTGCAAGCCTCGGATTCCCGTTTCAAAACAACACTTACCGATATTCGCGACAGGGTTGTAACAGGCGAATCACTAACTGATGCACTTAAAGATTACAGCGATTATTTTGATGTTATCTATGTAAGCATGGTGCGCGTCGGCGAAGTAACAGGTTCGCTCGGTGGCAACTTTGCAAGGATAGCAAGCTTTATGGAAAAGCGGCAAAAGGTCGAATCAAAAATTATTACAGCGATGGTTTATCCGGCGGTTCTTTTTTGTGCCGCCCTCCTTGCGGTCTTTATCCTGATGAAATACATACTTCCTGAAATAGTGAAGCAAATAATCAAGACCGGCCAGGAACTGCCATGGATAACAAAAGCGTTAATGAACGTCAGCTATGTCCTCAGATTCCCTTGGATATTTTTGGTTATTGGTGGAATTATTTTTATTATATGGAGCATACGACGATTTCTCGCCACAGAAAAGGGCTCTTACTTGCGTGATAAAACAATGCTTTCTTTGCCAGTGATTGGTAATCTTGTAAAACAAAGAGTTGTCAGCCGATTTGCATCGACACTTTCGGCATTGCTCAATTCTGGTTTAGGAATGGCTGAATCACTTAAAGTGGTGGCTGAAGTAACAGGCAATAGCTTAATGAAAAAAGCTATTCAGCAGGCCCGTGAAAGGATTTTGGCCGGAGCGGATATTGCTACGCCTTTAAAGGACAGCGGCGTTATTGATCCGGCCATCGCTCACATGGTTACAGTTGGCGAGAAAAGCGGTGAGCTTGATATCATGCTGCAAAATATAAGTGATAGCCTCGAATCCCAGGCTGATATTGTTATTGAAAGATTGAGCAGTGTTATCGAACCTGTTATTATAATTCTGGTTGCAGTAATGGTGGGTACGATAGCGATTGCCGTACTGCTTCCTATATTAAGACTGTCTTCACAAGCTATTTAATATTTAAAGGAGCAATAAATGAATAAGAGACAAAACACAAGAAGAAAGGGACTTACTCTTGTTGAGATCATGGCGGTAATTATCATACTTGGTATTCTGGCCGGAGTTGTCGCCGTCAACGTGTTATCAAATATCGATAAGTCTAAGGTCATAGCCACTAAAACGAGTCTGAAACAATTGCATAGTGCCGTGATCAGCTTCAAGATGGATACTGGAAGATACCCGGACGAGAGTATCGGCCTTGATGAACTTATCGAAATACCATCGGATATCGATGAGGAAGATTGGCATGATGGCGGGTATCTTGAAACGACTGAAATTCCAGAGGATGGATGGGGAAATGAATTTATATACGAACGATATCCGGCAAGCGGTAAACCATTTGTAATAATCAGCTATGGAGCCGACGGTGAAGAGGGGGGCGAAGGCTACGATAAGGACTTGTTGAGTACAGATGCGGATTAACTTAAACAATAAATGTCTCGGGAAGTATGGTAATGCAGGTTTTACCCTAACAGAAGCAATCGTTGTTATCATTATAGCTTCTCTTTTGGTCAGCATTGCCATGTTAAATTTGTCCAAGCCGTTTAGAAAAAACAGATTCAAATCACAAATACATAACTTCGTAACAATAATGCACAAGGCGGCTACTTCCGCCAGCCAGACAGGCAGAAGATATGAAGTAATAATAGACATAGCCGAGCAGCAGTACACACTTAGAGAAATCACTTCAGACAATCTTGCCGAAGTGATGGAAGAGGAGATAATTGACTCGGCTAATTTCAGTAAAGACTGTTATGCAGATTACGTCCTGTTCGATCAACGTGAGATGGATACGTACAAGATGACTCAAGACACTGAGACGCTCATGTACAAATTCCGTGTTGGACCGGCAGGATGGAACTACGGAGGAAAAATAGTATTCCTTGATAGAGACAACACACCTTATAGCGTTATTGTGAGCACCTTAAGCAGAACCGTCTCTCTAAAAAAGGGAGACGTCGAGATACTAACTTCCAAAACCAAAGATGAATTACCTTTTTAGAAACAATACGTTAAGAACTCGAGCACTTTCGGGCTTTACTATCGTAGAAGCAATGGCTGCTGTTACGATACTCGGTATCATTGCGTCGAGTGTACTGATGGTGATCACCAACTGTTCTGTTTCCACTATCGACGCAAGGCTGAAAATGCAGGCGTTTGAGACCGCACGAGAGAATATGGAAGAGTTGCTCACAAAGAAGATAATCTCTCCACAATCTGATTTAGGCTACAGCGAAAAATATTCCGACATCCAGTGGTCAACCACAGTAGAAACATTCTACGAACCTGTCAACAAGGACATGTGGGTAAGAGCAATATGCACAGCCGAATACGAAGACTCGAACGGTGAAACGAAAGAGGTAGAGCTTACTCACTGGCTTACAAAACTTAATGAAAATGAGATCAAGAGCATGAACAGTGCTATCGAAAAAGCAAAAGAGTTGGCCAAAAAACTAATGGATCAAGGAATTAAAAAGCCTGAAAATAAAGACATTGAAAGTTCCGGCAAGCCTGACCGGGAATCAGAGACTGAATTCGATTTCGACAGCTTGCCCCCTGAGTTTCGCGATCTGCCTAAAAAATTATTTGATAAATAATGAAAGCCAAAATTATAAAAACCCGACAAAGAGCGTTTACAGTAGCAGAGGTATTATCCGCGTTGGTGATAGTCTCTATCGTGCTCATATCTGCGTTAGGGGTACACAGCAGAATACGCCGTTCCAGTGAACAGCTTGAGAAAAAATTAGAAAACGCCCTGTTGCCAATAGAAATACTTCAACGAATAGCGGAGGACCTTGACAAGTTAGTCTCTCCGGCAGTTGACGGACGCAGAGATATTCAGATTTCAATAAAGAATAAATTTGATCAGTCTTATCAGGCCGGTCAGCTGAAAATTACGCAGACATATTATGACAGTCGCAACAAACCTCAACTGTTCGAGGAAATAATATGGCAAAGCAACTACGACTATGATGCAAACAGCCTGGTGCTCTATCGCAGCCATAAAGGCCTTAATTATGAAGACAAGATCCTGGGAGCCAGAAAAGAAAAGTGGGAACGAGAGCTTTTCATACCAGTTGCCTCGGGACTGACATACTTTCTTGCAGAAGCTTCGAATGGAGACAAATACAGTAATTCATGGACATCGAAAACGATGCCGATAGCTGTAAAGATCAGCCTTTCGTTTGAACCACCATATGAAGATTTCACCGGCTCACTTGTCATCGATGAGGATGATATTATTACGCGAACCGTTACAATAGACAGAACAAGAAATATAACATTCAAGTATCTTCCACCTGATGCTAATGACTTCATACCGGATTCGTATTTCTATGACCAAAATGAGCCGGGTAATGCTGATTTCACGGAACCTAATAACCTTTGAAATATCTAATAGTATATAACAAAAAGAAGACAAATGCCGGTTTTGACTATGCTCTGTAGAAAAGTTGTAACATCAGGTCATTGCGAGCGCAGCGAAGCAATCTTAAACGTTCAAAAATCAAGATTGCCGCAGTCGCTATCGCTCCTT
>JANQHJ010000125.1 GCA_028282745.1 Sedimentisphaerales bacterium
TATTACCGCCCATCGTATGCCCATACGACTCGAACAGGATATTCTCCTTTGCGATATTTTCCGGTATCACAACTTTGGTCATCAGTCCCTTCGTCTGTAAAGGCCGGCACTGAACCAAATTCAGCTTCAGATCACCATCCATTGCAAGGTTCGCCGTGAACTCAACGTCCACAGGATACTTATAATACTTCTCAAGGCTATGGAGCATATTCTGCACAACAGTGACAAAATCGGTTTCGCTCAACAGCTTCTTAAAAGTTATCATCCACGCCTTTGCATCACGTTTGCCGCTTTCCCTTAACCTCTGCTGTGCCTCCCTGTCGATCGAAGCCACCAGGTCCGTATTAATATCATCTTTCTCGTTAAGCAGGTCCCATGCGTCCAGCGTATCAGGCTTATTCTTAATGATATTTAAAAGGTCAACCTTATGCTGGGAGAATCGCATCATATCCTGTGCCTTTGAGTAAGGCCTAAGTAGCGGCTGATCCAGCGCAATCGTCTGCGGATAATCATCCTCCACCCGCTCAACTGCTCTTGTCCCCAGCCCGAAAACTAAACGTATCATACCAGCGTGTGGATCAAGCTTCGGATCCCATACGAAAGTATTATACGACATCCCGACACCTGCCAGGTACGGGAAGAAATATTGCTCATGATACGAACCGCTAACTCGCTGAACTAACAAAGCCATCTGCTCATCCATCTTATCCAGCCCGCGCTGCAAACGATAGCTAAGCGCATTCACATCCATCGTACTGGCATAAACTTCTTTAACTGCCGCCTCGAATTTTTCATACCGCTCAACCGGGTCACCCTGGTTGACTAAAAAGATACTCTCATATTTACCCGCAAATGCGTTGCCGAACGAGTCCTCCAGTAAACTGCTCGAACGCACAATGATCGGCGATTGCCCGAAATATTCTATCAACTCCTGGAACCGCTCCTTGACCTCATCCGGAAACTTACCGGTGAGTATATTCTCTTTCATTTGCGGAGCGACCTTGAAGTATCCCTTCTTGGTCTTTTGCTCCATTAACAGGTTCCACCAGCCGTTCTCAACGATATAGCTGTAAAAAACATCCGATCCGACGTAGAACGAATCGTGCGGTTCCATTTTACTTTTCCAGTCGTAATCCTGGTCTTTTTCCAGGATCTTTTGAGCTGTCAACATACCCACAGCCTTACCGCCGATGAACCCGCTGCCGATTAGCCTGCTCTTAATATTGATAAGGTCGTCCAGCGACATATATTTCTCGACCAGATCTAAAATCCTCGGCTCTCTGCCTATCATCAACCGGCAAAGCTCATCCGTTATCTCTATCACATCCGCTGAATCAGAGGGCTTGTTTCGCAGACTCTCAGCCTTCATAAAAAGCTTATCCCACGAATCCAGCACCCTTGTCGGGCTCATTACTGTCTTCTCTGATATATGTGACAGTAACCGCGTTGCGTCAATACTGCTGGTGATAGGTATGAACTTATGCTCTTTGTCACGATGCGGCAAAAACATTGTTGGCGAATACCTGTTTAAAACCTTCAGAGGATGCACATGATAGTGGTCTTCGAAGTGATAAACATCTAGTAATAGCTGTGTCGTATCTCGTATCCGCGCGATTGTCTTGAAAGAATGCTTACCTCTCAATATTGCGAAATATGTTATCGTATCCAGTTCATAAAGATACGGACACGTTATCATAAAAAAGTTACCTATCATCAAATCCGTTGCCCACGCATCCAACAGATCGCTAAGACAATCGAAAAGATAGAACGTATCGAACCCGCCGTCAGTGATAATATTATGCACCTGCTTCGAGAACTGCTCGAATCCCTTGGATGGATCAAGCTGATATGTCTCTACTTTCGGATTATTCTCTATCAAAGGCTCATGATTAGCGAACCTGATATAAATGATCCTTCTTCCTTCATTTACAGCCCGCTCGATATAAGGCTTAGCATAATGGCAATAATCCTCGACACTATCAACCTGCCATACGACATTGTCACCTTTACGAAGCCCGTTCAAAACCTCATCGAGACCATCTATTCCCGTACTTGGTATATGTATCATGCCAGGCATTATAGCTTATTATCCGCTAATTACAAAGCATTGCTTTTATTCTATCCCGCAACCTCTTTTTCTCTGTGGCTAAAATGAAAAAAAGAGGCGCCTGTGAAAGGCGCCTCTCATGTGAAAAGCAAATAACTCGTTTACAAGTTGCATTACTAAAATTATACCACGCCTTGATCGAGCATGGAATCTGCCACTTTAACAAAGCCGGCAATATTAGCCCCCATTACCAGGTTGCCAAGCTGGCCGTATTCCTCAGCCGCTTCTGCACACTGGTTATGGATGGCTATCATAATGTTATGCAGCTTTTCATCTACTTCTTCGCGTGACCATGCGAGTCTCATTGCATTCTGACTCATTTCCAAACCGCTTGTAGCGACGCCGCCTGCGTTAGCTGCCTTTGCCGGGCCATACATGATCTTATTAGCGACGAAAGCCTCAGCCGCCTCAGGTGTACTCGGCATATTAGCGCCTTCTGATACAAGTGTACAACCATTCTTCAGAAGTGTCTTGGCGTCTTCTTCGTCGATTTCGTTCTGTGTAGCACTTGGGAACGCACAATCACATTTAACGCCCCAGGGCCTTTTGCCTTCCATATACTCACAACCGAACTTATCAGCGTACTCTTTTATCCTGCCGCGACGAATATTCTTGAGTTCAAGAACGAACGCCAGCTTCTCGGCATCGATACCAGCCGGATCATAGATCGATCCGTTCGAGTCCGAGAGTGTTACTGCCTTGGCGCCGAGTTGATTCAATTTCTCGATTGTGTACTGGGCTACATTACCAGAACCCGAAACGGTACAGACCTTACCTTCGAAAGATTCGCCTTTAGCCTTCAGCATTTCATCTGCAAAGTAAACACAGCCATATCCGGTTGCTTCAGGGCGGATTAGTGAGCCGCCCCAGTTCAGGGCCTTGCCGGTAAGAACACCGGTAAACTCATTGCGAAGTCTCTTGTACTGGCCATACATGAAGCCGATCTCTCTGCCGCCGACCCCGATATCACCAGCCGGTACGTCAGTGTCGGCGCCGATGTGACGTTGTAGCTCGGTCATAAAGCTCTGGCAGAAGCTCATAACTTCGTTATCGCTCTTGCCTTTCGGATCAAAGTCCGAACCACCTTTACCGCCGCCCATCTGGAGCGTGGTCAGTGCGTTCTTGAAGATCTGCTCGAAGCCGAGGAACTTGAGGATACTTGCATTAACGGTCGGATGGAAACGCAACCCGCCCTTATACGGGCCAAGCGCACTGTTGAACTCGAACCTGAAACCGCGGTTGACTTGAACGTTGCCCTTGTCGTCACGCCATGGGACGCGGAACATGATCTGACGTTCTGGTTCGCAAATCCTTATCAGGATATTGGCTTCGACGTAATCACGTCTTTTGGCGATTACCGGTTCGATAGATTCTAAAACTTCTCTTACAGCCTGGAGAAACTCCGGCTCACCTGTGTTGCGTTTGACCACTTGCTCGTAAGCAGCCTGAATAATTGATTCTGCTGACACGGTAGGTACCTCCAAATTAAATTAATAAACCACTTAACGTCTGAATGATAAGTAACTTGCCAATATAAGCCAAACCGGTTATGCTAATATATATGATTAGTAATTTTAATATTACCCGGACTTAAGTTTTCCTGGTTCATTAAGATATTTACAGGCCATTTTAGGGCCCTGGATTTCAAATTTTTTGTTAATAATGAACATTGACACTTTAAAATTATTCAAAGACGTTGCGGAGCTAAAGAGCTTCTCCCGTGCTGCCGAGCGAAATTCAATCAGCCAGTCCGCCGTATCTCAGCAGCTGGCCCAGATGGAGCTAATGCATCGTTGCCAGCTTGTTGACCGCAAGAAAAGGCCAATAGAGCTTACCCGACAGGGTGAGTTGTTCTACCTGGCTGCCCGTGATATTATAGACCGCTACGACCAGTTCCGAAGCGAGTTGAACTCCCTTATCTTCGCCACCACCGGACGAATTAATGTTGCAGCCATCTTCAGCATCGGAATGCACACACTCCCTGACTTCATCAAAAAAATGATGGTTCGTTATCCGGAGGTCAAAGTTCATGTCGAGTATCTAAGCTCCAGCAAGATATACGAACAGGTTTTGACCGGTGAGATAGATATTGGGCTTTTGGCTAATCCGCGGAGAGACAGGCATCTTGATGTTTATGATTTTCAGCTCGAGCCCTTGGTGCTGGTATGTAATCCGGTGCACCCTTTAGCTGCTAACGAGAGTATCGAAATCAGCGCTCTACAGTTCGAGCGGTTCATAGCTTTCGAGCAAACTATCCCGACGCGTCATTGGATAGACGACATATTCAAGCGATACGCCCTTGAGGTCAATCCGGTTATGGAATTCGATAATATCGAGACCATCAAAAGGGCCATTGAAATTAATACCGGCGTAAGCATCCTGCCGAGGATTGCTATCGAATTAGAGTTATCGGCTGGGACGCTCAAAGCCATCGAATTATCTAATGAAAAATTCACTCGTCCAACGGGTGTTATTGTTCGTAAGAACAAAGTGCTTTCCCGGCCTGCCAAGTATTTCATCAAACTGCTGCGAAACGAAATCGCAAATCAATAGTCATCAGTCCTTTTTATTTACGATAGTTGGGCAAAGGCATACTAAAGCAAATAGTGTAAACAGATATTTGGTGATGTATTTATTACTAAGTAGAGTTTTTGTTTCGTTCATTTGTTTATATTACATTAGGAATATTATTAGTTACAATATGGGCTGGCATTATTTCTTTGGCATGTGTTTTTCTATGAAAGAGAATATAGCTTTGTGTCCGTCCGGAAGCTCACCATTTTTGAAATAGTTTATGATATTTAGCGAGTGGTCCAGGTCGTCGAAGTAATGAAATTCCATTTTTGTTTTTTCAGCCCTTTGTGCTTTCGCTTCTAATTTCCGCAAACCATCGATAGGTGTCATCGCGTCAAGCGCTCCATGAAAACAACCGATTGGTATATCGAGTTTTGAGAGGAATTCCCATATTGTCTTATGCTCGAAGTGATCACTGAACCAGTCTTTTGGTATAACAACAGCGGCCGAAGTTTTAGCCCAGTTTTGTAAAACTTTAAAGTCGTTGTTATCTACCGCGTCAACATAGACCTTTGTTCTCAATTTAATTATATCTGCAGTGGTAAAATATCCATCTTCATCGGCATCCAAAGTTTTGAAGGGTGTTATAGTATTTGCGGGTGTATCCTTTGTGCCTTGTTCATATTCATCTTTGGTAATCCTGTTATCCATATCTTTATCGAAATGATTTCTAAGAGGCAAAAAGGCGCCATCTGTCATAATGTAGCGAAAAGTTTCTCTAAGGTTTGTGGAAAGAACTCCATACAATACCAGACCGGAAACCTGTTCTGGTACTCTGGCGGCAGTTTCAGCAGCCAAGAGGGTCGATTCGCTTGCGCCCATTAAAAAGATCGGTACCGAATTGATGTATTTCTTTTTTCGAACAGCCTCAATAGCACTGACAGCGTCCCGTACTTTATTTTCCAGGGTGCTTGTATTGTATATGTCCCAATCGATATTTTCGAATCTTGGCGGTTCTTTTCCCATTTTTATACCGCGTCCCTGGTAGCTGAAGAACGCAATGTTCATTTTGGAAAGCTTTTCGCGGTAGATGTCATAATAATTAAATGTTTCATTTGCATTTTTCATTCGTTTCATATCAACGGTAGCGCCTTCTGCAGTCTGGACATAAATAACAAGGCCTTTTGGTTTGCCCGAAAGCGGAAGAATTAATTTGCCGAACATTCTATAACCATCGTGTGACTTGAATGGTATTTTCACAGTTCGATATTGCTTTGAATTTTCTGCTGGCTTTTTAGTCTGCTCCTCTGAGGCAGCAGAAGAGGTCATTATGACAGCGGTAATTATAATACAAATAAGATTACGAGGGCTAATCATTTATAATCCTCCCAATTATTAAGCTTTTAATCTGATGTTTGACTTTATGGTTATTATACCATTGGCCGGGGGATAAACAATGCTAATCCGTCCAGCCAAGTATTTCATCAAACTGCTGCGGAATGAAATTACAAATCAGTAAATTCTCAGACATTCGAAAGAGTTGTGCTGGATAGTTGGCTCATCGTTGGTTATAATCTTTTATTATGATGATACAAGCGGTGATATTTGATTTGGACGGGACAATAACCAAGCCTTGGTTTGATTTCGATAAGATCAGGGCGGAAATGGGGCTGAGTCAGGCAGATGGGCCTATCTGGGAGGCGATGCTGAGGATGTCGCCACAGCAGCGAGACAAGGCGCAGGAAATTCTTGATCATTACGAGGACCTCGGCGTTGAGGAATCACAACTAAATGTCGGGGCCAAGGAGACGCTCGGATTTCTGCGCCAAAATGATATTAATATTGGCATACTTACACGCAACAAGGCAGAGAACGCAAGAGCGGTCATGGTCAAACACGAAGCACCTTTTGACGGTATAATAGGCAGAGAAGACGGGCCGGTTAAGCCCGATTCGTTCGGAGTAGTTGAATTATGCAGGCGGTTCGATGCCGATGTGAAATATTCCATGATGGTAGGCGACTATCTATTTGATATCCAGTGCGGAAACGCGGCAGGGGCTGTGACAGTATTATTAGCCAGTCAGGAAAATGCCGATGAATTTGCCGAATTTGCTAATTACAGAATAGAAACTCTCGATGAAATTATGGATATTATACAATTAAATCATACATGACTACTGATTTAATTAGAGTTCAGAATACAGCTTGCAACTAAGAGACCTTAAGGCCTTCGGCAGGTGAAATAATGAATATAAATAAAACTCTAAAAACCTTGTTTATAATATTTCTGTTAACTGCGGTTTGTATGGCGCAGGGTTGTGATAAGAAAAAGCAACCAGCAGAAAAAGCTGACAGTCAGGCAAACGCTGAAAAAAAAGTCGTTAAGACGACGCAGCCTGGAAAGACAGAGCAAACGCCTAAGGTGCAGGCGGAAAAACCGGAATCCAAACCAATATCAGAGATCGATAAGATATTGGCTAAACTCAATGCCATGAGTAAAACAATAGAGACATATCAATGTCAATTGCTCCATCTTGTAGAGCAGCCTTTATTCGAATCACAGTCACTTCGCACAGGCAAAATGTGTTATCTTCGCAAGAAGGGCAGCAGCAGGCTAAGGGTCGATCTTGAGACGATAAAGGTTGACGATGAACCGATACGGGATGAGCTGCAGCAGTTCTTTTTTAACGGCCATTGGCTGACCGTGATCGATCATCCTTTGAAACAGATAAAAAAGTATGAGCTTGTCGATCCCAATAAGGTTGATCCTGACAAGGGTAATGACGCGTTCGATCTTATAAGCGAACACATGCCGATAGTCGGTTTTACGGGAACTGATAAATTGAAGCAGGAATTCGATATAAGTTTAGTCGAGCCTCGGGATGATGATCCTAACGATGTCGCGATTCTGAATATGAAGGTGAAAAAGGATTCGCTCTATAAAGACAACTGGGTATCGATCGAATTTACCGTGGATAAGAAATTATGGCTGCCCGTTAAGATGGTGACATTATCGACGGAAGAGGATATTTACGGGATAAGTTTTGTGAAGGCAAAGCTTAATGAAAAATTGCCGGATGGTATTTTTAACATAGAGCTCCCGAAGGGCTTTACTTTAGCAGAGCAAGTACCGCTAAAACGTAATTCAAATAAAAATAATAAATAGAAAGGCTTGAAAATGGCGAAGGGGATCGTAATTTATTATTCAAGGACTGGCAATACACGGATGATGGCGCAGATAATAGCGGAGGCGATGAACGGAGAAGGGTTGCTTACCGAGTGCCTTAGTGTTGAGAAGGTAAGATATGAAGATCTGCTGGAGTACGAAGCGATAGTTATCGGCTCGCCGACCTATTATGGGCAAATGGCGGCGCCTATTAAGGAGCTTATCGACGATTCGGTTAAGATACACAGCAAGCTTGACGGTAAAATAGGTGGTGCGTTCAGCAGTGCGGCCAATATCGGCGGTGGAAATGAGACCACGGTGATGGGAATTATCGAGGCAATGCTGATAAGCGGAATGATAGTTCAGGGCGACCCGATTGGCGATCATTACGGGCCGATCTCGATTGGCAGGCCGGATGAGCGAGTTGAGAAACAATGCCGCAGAAGGGGTCTGAGAATTGCCCAGATTACCAAAAAGGTCTTTGATTAACATAAAAACACGAAAAAAATGCTATTTTTACTGCAAAAACAGCATTTTTCTTTGACAAAACCCTAATATAGGGTTTATTTTCAAGGTGTTCTGACATGTAAATATCTTTTGGAATTATTCTTGAGTGGAGGAACCATGTAATGCAAGAATACGAAGATTTAAAAGCTTTAGTAGCTGAGTGTGAGGCAGACATCAACAAGGCCGAAGGTGGTAACAAAGCGGCCGGCACGCGAGTCCGTAAGCAGATGCAGGCGATCAAGCAGGCAGCTCAGGCGGTTCGTAATTGTATCTTAGAGCTTCGCTCGGCCGAATAAGCTAATTGGTGTTTGGACACTGACCGGGCCTGGACGGCACGTGGCCCGGTTAGTGGTATTAATTTTTTATACCGACATGTCGCTGGGCGTGTCGGTTTGTGTTTAGATTGCGCGATTGTTTTATTAGTGAGGAAGTTACATGCCCCCGACATTATTTTTTGATATTTCAAAGATTGATCTGAATGCTGACCCTGTTTTTACCCGTGAAGACATCGAAAAGGAAAATCCGCAGCGTTACGAAATGGAGCAGCTTGATGGTATATTTTGGTACGAAAAAGAATCACGGCTGATTCTCGGTTATCGCGATATCAGGGGAGACGATTTCTGGGTCAGGGGACACATTCCGGAGCGTCCTTTAATGCCGGGTGTTATTATGATAGAAGCGGCGGCTCAACTTTTGAGCTTTTATGTTAAACGCATTTTCGGGATTAAGGGATTCATTGGTTTTACGGGTATCGAGAACGCGAAGTTTCGCGGACAGGTTGTACCGGGCGATAGGCTCCTTCTGCTTGGGCATATCACAACTATTAAGAGCAGAAAATTCTCAGCTAATATTCAGGGTGTGGTTGATGGAAAGATGGTCTTCGAGACCAGCGTTTCCGGTATGAAAGTATAGCTTAGTCTGTTGCGCTTGTGATTGGCAAAGACAGCTTATTTTGTAACTTCAATTTTACTGAATTTAAAGCCAGGCGCTTTGGGTATATGAAATTCTGCCTGGTTCTTATTATCGAGTTTAACTTCACTGATCTCGCCTGTTATAAGGTCTGTCATTTTGAGTCTTGTGTTGGACTTATAAAAGTGTAAAGCTATTTTGGCTTTGGACTTTTTGTTATTAAGCTCGCGAAATATCGTTAGATAGCTGTTGTTTGTTTTAGGATTGTAATTTTGAAAACCAGACCAGCTCGCGTTGTCAGGTTTATCGCCGAGAGCAAAGACATAACCCTGATACATATCTTTGCGATGCAGCTTATATGGCTCTAAAACGGTCTTTAGCTCTTTGCGGGCTTCCGGGCGAATGTACTGAGTTTCAAGGAACATTAGGGGGCTGGACATCAGGACTATAGCCATATTATAGCTATGGGTGTATTTAAGGGCATCGGTAGGAGCGTTTGATGGAGTCAGATCCTTGTTTTGATAGGGCAGCAGGATCTTGTTGAGATTAATGTATTTGGCAAGCTCCCACGAATCCCGAAGCACCTTCCATGGATCGTATTGAACATCTTTGCGGATAGTAAAAGCCTTGCGTTTGACCGGATATAAAATCCCGCAATCCCTTCCGAAATAATAGCCTGTTCGCGGTGTGCCATCCGCTGTTTCCCAACAAACAATGGCGCTGCAATCAGTATATTTGATGAAATTTCGCGCCTTATAATATAAACTATCTAACCCATCTTTATGTTTTAAATAAGAATGACTGAGCTTAAATAATTTGAAGTTACATTCGTCGTAGTTTCTTTTAAGGATTTCTATATCAACTGACGCGTTATGAAAGAGCCCAAGTTTCACTCCAAGTTTTTCTGATCTGTCGCGGATGTTTTTAAAACCCTCCGGGTAAACTTCATATGTACCACTGAATTTTGTGCCATCATGTAAAAAGAAACTATCATCCCTGGAGGTTACCGGGCTAAATGAGTTGTCGCTCCATCCAGCACTGATAAACAGCAGATCAACACCAAGTTCCGCACAGCTTTGGAGTTCCCGCAGAACATTTTCTTCTCTTGCTTTATATTTGCAGGGTGGAGGCATATCTTCTGTTCCCCAGGTGTTTGCCATGATGAATATATCCCTGTTCGGCTCAATTGGGTATCGAATGCGGTCAAACTTTTTTAGTGCAAGCTGGGCATCGATATTATTGCCCTGATAGACGATCATCCAGTTTGCCCAGCAAAAACGATAGCGGTCTGATTTTATATTGTCCGGCCAAATACCCAAACCTGTGGAGTTGAAAAGGTGGCCTTGGAGTTCGAAGCTTCCTGTTCTTAGGGCGTTACGAAGATGGGTGTGTTTTTGCGATTCTTTGACCAGGATAAATCCTCCGTTCGAGTCTTCGGTTATCAACCCACTGGCCCAGATCACTTTATTTTGCTCCGTTACAGTTTCTTCCCTAAGTATTTCGTATTCTTCAAAGTGGGCCTCTAAGCCTGCTCTATATCCGAAGCCAATAACCTTATCCGGCTTATCGAGCAGTTGTAGCGATTCACTGACAGCTGGTTTTAATGTGTCTTCTGTTAAAACAGCACCTTGAGGCTTCCTAAGCCATATCTGTGTGCGGATGCCCGGGGCATCCGGATACGCCCAGATAATATATTTCAGGTGCAGATTGGTATAATGAATTTCAACTTCTACGGTCAAATGTTTTGATGTGAATTTTTCGTCGTCATCTTCAAAAGCTCTTAGAGAGACCAATTTACCATCGCCAAGGTCACCAAGGTCCCAGTCGGTTTCATGCCTTTTAGAGTTGACTGATTCATGTCCGCTTACAACATTCTTGATCTTGAGCGTGGAAAGGCCGGTTTTATTCAATAGCCAGGTGCGTTCGATAACTCCGGTAGAGACCGTCAACTGATTACCTGAAGTCTTTGCCGAGGACGACCTGAACGATTTGTTTATTGATGGCAGGGCCGCCCACACCTCAAAATAAATCATGAACAAGCAAAGCATTAACAGCCTGGGCTTGGATTTAATTGAAGCTCTTAGAATTTCCCGTGACATATTTAGATTATAGAGCCTTTAAAACAATGTCATTTAATTTTTGTGACTTTTAAATAACGAAAGCCCGGAGCCTGCGGTATATAAAACTCTACCCGGCTTTTGTTATCCAGCGAAACTATTCGAGTCTTGCCGGACAGCAAATCGGTAAGTTCAAGTTTCGTACCGGGTTTATAAAAGTTCAGTGCTATTGTAGCATTTGCCTGTTTATTTTTCAATTCCCTGAAGATGGTCAGGTAGCCGTTCTGGGTATATGGATCGTAATTCTGAAGACCCGTCCAGCTGGAATTGTCGGGTTTGTCGCCGATTGCGAAGACATAGCCATGATACATGGTTTTACGCTCAGCTTTGTAAATATCAAAGATTTTTTTGAGCTCAGCCTGACCCTTGGGCGGTATGAACTGAGTTTCGGTAAACAATATCGGGCTGGACATCAGGGTAATGGCTATGTTGTAGCTGTGCGTATATTTGAGAGCATCAGTTACAGCGTTTGATGGTGTCAGGTCCTTGTTCTGATACGATATCTGTATCTTGTTCAGATTAGTGTATTTCGCTAACTGCCATGCGTCGTGAAGCACCTGCCATGGATCGTATTGCACTGCAGGGCGTATTGTAAATGCCTTGCGATTGGACAGGTATAGATTTCCACAGTCACGTCCGAAGTAATAGCCCATACGCGGCGCCCGTTCGGTGACATCCCAGTTGACTACCGCGGTGTAATCGCTGTGCTTGATAAGATCGCGCGCCTTATAGTAGAGGTAATCCAGATCATCTTTCTTGCCAAGATGAGCGAAGTCGAGCTTAAACGCTTTGAAGTCTCCTTCATCATAGTTTGCTTTGATTGATTTCGTCGGTGCTTTCCATGCATGCCAAAGTCCCAGCTTGATTCCCATTTCTTTGGCTTTGTCGCGGACTTTGCCGAAACCATTTGGGTATAGGTCATACTCACCTTCAAATTTTGTGCCGTTGTGTAAAATAAATTTATCCCTTGCTGAAGCTCTTGGCCGCCAGTTCCTGTTTTGCCAGCCGTCATCTATCTGCAGCAGGTCGATACCGAGCTTTGAGCATACCTCGATTTCTTTGAGCACGTTTTCTTCACGGGCCTTATACTTGCACTGAGGCTGTTTGTCTTCTGTTCCCCATGTATTTGCCATGATAAATATATCTCGCTGCTGATTAATAGGATAGCGTACGCGGTCGAATTTTTTCACAGCAAGCTGAGCTTCGTTATTATCACCACGATAGAGTATCATCCAGTTGGCCCAGCAGAAGCGATAGCGTCCTTCTTTAATATCATCCGGACGAATACCCAGGCCGGTAACTTTTATCATATTATCTTGGTATTCGAAAGCGCCCGTCTTCAGAGCGTTGTGTATAGTAACGTGATTGTGTGATTCCTTTATAAGAATAATACCACCGGCCGAGTCCTCGACGACCAGGCCGCTTGCCCATTTGACAGGCTTTTGTTCTGTGATCGCTTCTTCTTTGAGAATATTGTAATCTTTTTCATGTGCCTTTAAACCAGCTTTGTATCCGAAGGCTGTTGTTGTTTTCGGATTTTGTTTGAGTAAAAGTGTCTCTGAAACACCAGGGCCCAAAATATCTTCCGAAAGTTCAGAGCTATCAGTTTTTTTGAGCCATATTTGCGTGCGAATTCCCGGAGCATTTGGGTAGGCCCAGATGATATATTTCAAATGGAGTTGTGCATAATGGATCTCTGCCTCGGCAGCGACGTGCCAGCTGGTAAATTTTTCGTCATTATTTTCAAATGCTTTTAATGAAACCAGTTTCCCTTCGCCAAGCTCTCCAAGATTCCAGTCAGCCTTGCTTTTATTAAGACCTGTCCAGACATGACCACTGATATTATCTTTGATCTCGACCGTCACAAAACCTTCGCCAGTCCATTTCCAGGTACGTTGGACCTGGCCTGTAGTTACGATGAGTTTATCGCCGGATGTCTTTATTTTTGCGTTTTCTATGGCTGTACCAATCTCCGGCAGGGAGCTTTTGGCGGCACAGCCGACAGTTAATAAAACAAATACCAAAACTACAAATAATTTAAATGATAGTTTCATTATTATTCTCCATTGAAAAATTTTATATTCAATTAATCTATCGGCATCCAGCCTTTGTCATGCATACTAATCGGCCATAGCTCACTTGGGCCTCGCATTGTATCCATTTTTTTGCCGAGTTCCTTAGCTATTTCAGGGTGAGTATCGGCGATATTATTTTTCTCTCCAAGGTCTTTGTTAAGGTCATAAAGCCTCACTCTATCAAATCTGCCGTAGCGTATGGCTTTGATGTTTCGTTTTACATCAAGCAATCCCTGCCTGCCGCCCAGTTCGCCGCGTACAAATTCCCAGTAAAGAAAATCATGCTTTTTCTGAGCCGCATTCTTACCCAGTAATGTCGGCAGAAAAGAAATGCCGTCAATGCCATCGGGAGCCTTCACTCCTACAAGCTCACAGAATGTCGGCATTACATCATGAAATGCGCTTACATGCCCTGTCTTACCTGCTTTTATTTTGCCAGGCCACCATGCGATGGTTGGTACTCTGATCCCACCTTCGAACATATCTCGTTTTATACCTCGAAGCGGCCCTGAGCTATTGAAGAATTTTGTCATATCATTTACGCCCTTGCCGTAACTTGACTGTGGGCCGTTATCACTACTGAAAATGACAAGCGTGTTTTTATCCAAACCTTGCTGCTTGAGCACTTTGAACAGTCTGCCGATATCAGTGTCCATCAGAGTGACCATAGCAGCATATTTTTTATACCAATCTTTCCATTTTTTACTTTCATAAGGTTCTTTGCTGGGCGGATTGAACGGGCCGTGCGGGATAGTATAAGGCAGGTACAAAAAGAAAGGTTTTTCGTGTTTTCTTTTCAGGTATGCAAGTGCCTTTTTAGTAAAAATATTATGGCTGTATGTCCAGTTGTTTTTTTCCTGTTTAAGCTCCATCTTCCTGTCGTTGGCGCATAGCTTTTCAGGGTAGTAGTTATGAGCAGCGGTGTGGATATCATAACCGACAAATTCATCTACTCCTTGTCTGGTCGGGAAGCCGCTCTTGCCCTGGGGGCCGAGTCCCCATTTGCCAAAGCATGCGGTTTTATAGTCTGCTTCTTTTAGCTTTTCAAATATGGTAACGTCTTCGTCCCGCAGGTTTTCACGTTGCCATGAACCGGAAGGATTGTTCTTGATATAACCGACCGCCTGGCTCATTCCTGTAAATAAACAGGCCCGTGACGGCCCGCATACGGTACTGCCCGCGTAATGCTGTGTAAATACCAGCCCCTCGCTTGCCATTTTATCCAGTGATGGTGTAAGTATCTTTTTTTGGCCCTGAAAACCTACATCTCCGTAGCCAAGATCATCTGCAAGAATATAAATAATATTAGGCTTTTCGTTACTCAAGATGTTTTTAGTACCTTTTGCTTTTGATAGTGCACATGAACTGCCGGTCAAAGCCAGGCCGCCTGTTAACATACAATGCTTTAAAAAACTTCTACGTTTCATCTACATACCTTTTATAGTGTTGCTTAGTATAAGTATAGGTTAGTTGAGAATAAGTTATCTTCTGGGCCAAGGCTTGCTGGCTTGTTTCATCATCATATTGATCTTTTTAGCAAGCTCCGGGTGCTCTGTGGCGATATTGTTCTTTTCATATGGATCTTTCTCAAGGTTAAAAAGCTCCATCTTCTTGTTGTGTCGCCGAAATGCCTTATATTTTCCCATTCGAAGCGCTTGTGAATGCGGCTTTTTGTTTTGGGAAAATTCCCAGTAGAGATACTCATGCTTTTTCTGCCTGGCTTTTTCACCGCGCAGAGTAGGCAAAAATGAGATGCCTTCACTCTGCTCTGGAGCTTTCTGTCCCAGGATATCGGCGACTGTTGCCATCACATCCCAGAATGCGCTGATATGATCCGTGGTTTGACCTGCCTGGATCACTTTCGGCCAGCGGGCAAGCATAGGAGTGCGGATGCCGCCTTCGTGCATATCGCGTTTGAATCCTCGTAACCCGCCGCTCGAATTCCAGAACCTGAAATCGTGTCCGCCTTCGCTATGGGCCCCGTTGTCACTGGCGAACATTACAAGTGTATTGTCATCGATCTCAAGGTCTTTTAGCATTTGCAAAAGCTGCCCAACCTGATTATCAAGATGCTCGATCATAGCGGCAAATCCAGCGATAGGATTTTTAACGTCGGGACATTTTTCGTCAGGCCCGGCACCGTATTTGCCGATCTTATCTTCGAACTGCGGGAATTTCTTTCGCCATTTATCATGAAGATGCCCGGGAGCATGCATGGCAGCATGTGGGATTGCCGTTGGGATATAACAGAAGAAAGGTTTCCTTGATTTTGCATTTCGATTTATGAATTCAAAAGCCTTATCCATTACCAGATCATGGATATATGTTCCTTCGTCAAGAGGAATTTCTTTGCCGTTAACTACCATAGATGAGGGGTAGTAAGTATGTGCTATAAGCTGACTCTTCCATCCGGCAAATTCATCAAAGCCATGATTAAGAGGGTCTTCATTGCCGGGATTATTTGTTTGTCCAAGTCCCCACTTGCCATAAGCGCCGGTTGCATAACCTGCCTCTTTGAACATTTCCGGCAGCACCTTCATTTCAGGGTCGAGAGCGGCAGGGCGTTCACCCTTGCCCCAGATGTTACCGGTAATATAGCAGCTGCCCGGGCCCTGACCTGTCATCAGTACCGCACGCGACGGGCTGCAAACAGTGTTGCCCGAATAGTGATCTGTAAAAAGCATACCTTCCGAAGCCAGCCGATCAATATTCGGTGTACTTAGTTTTTTTTGTCCGTAGCATGACAGGTCGCCATAACCCAGATCGTCAGCCAGGATATAAATGATATTCGGCTTTTTACCTCTTAAAGCTTGTTTGGTATTTTGTGCTTTTGATAGTGCCAATGAACTGCCGGTAAAGCTTAGACCGCCAACCAGTACACAATGCTTTAGAAAGCTTCTGCGCTTCATGCCTTTACCCTTTCTTATATTACCCGCGTGTTATAAAACCTGCCCATTTCTTGTACGCTAATCATATCATCATTGTTTTAATAAGTCAAAACGTTATTGAGAATGGGTGGAGTGATATTTGTGACATTTTAAGCTGCCTGGGGATTTTGTGGTGATTATTGATTATCTGGTATAGTAAACCAGAAAGTTGAGCCTTGTCCATAAGTGGAGTTAGCTCCTATATCGCCGTTATGCAGATTGACGATCCTCCTGCAAAGTGTTAGGCCTATACCCGTACCGTCATAGTTTTCTCGCAAGTGCAAACGCTTGAACATGCCGAATATTTTTGTCAACTGCTCCTGCTTTATACCTATGCCGTTATCGACAACTTCCACATAGACCATTCCCTGTTTTGATTTCTTTGAAGAGATAGTTAGACATACTTTTTCGTCTTTTTTATGGTATTTCAATCCGTTCGAGATCAGCTGGAACAAAAGTTCGTTGATCTGTTGGGAATTGCCTCTAATAGTATGGAGCTTGTTTGGGACGATCACCTGTCCCTTAGTATCTTTCAAGAGCTTTCTCAGTCGATATTCCGATATGTACGCAACTACTTCGTTTAAATCGACCATGGTGAATTTGGTTTTTGTGCTTGTTAATTTAGAATAAGCCAATAAACCTTCTACCATCCTTCGCATATTAGCCGTACCTTCGAGCATGAGTTCGAGATTCTCCTTATCATCATATCCGAGCTGCTCACCTATGCTTTCAGAAAGAAGATCTCCAAATGCTGAAATTCTCCTTAACGGTTCACGAAGATCATGTGAGGCGATGTAGATGAATTCCTTGAGTTCTTCGTTGGTTTCGTAAACCTGCTCGACCATCTCTTCGATGTCTTTGGTTCGTTCCCTAACTTTTTCCTCGAGATGCTCTTTAGCCAATTTCAACTGTTCTTCTCTCTGCTGGAGTTTATCTATCATGGAATTGAACGCGGCAGAAAATTCTCCCATGAACTCGACTCGCTGACCGTAATCACCTTCTGCAATACGGCTGGTTTGCCAGTTAAGGTGCTTAAGTTGAGCTGCCAGTTCTTTGAACGGTGACGCTAGGTAGTTATTTTTGTTAGGAGTGAAATCCTGTAATTGTCCACGAGATAGTGGAATAATAAATCTTCGTATCTCATCAAAAGATTCCACTAAACTGTTCGCAACCTCAGCAAAGTCGCGTTCCAGCCGAGTTTCGTATTCACAGGGATTGATCTTGGCAGGGATATTTCCTTTAAGAAGCTGCTCCAGCATCTTTCCTGCGTCATAAATAATTTTTTCTGTTACCGTCTCCATATTTTATACAGGCTGCAACACACTTACCGCAAATCTGCATATCCTGTTACCTGTTGCCCAGCAATCGACTTCCTTGGCTTGGAATTCTTTGCCGATATAGGCTTTGAAAATTCCCGAAATAAATCCCTCCTCGTATGCACAGATAACTTCGTTGGACAGCGGAAGCCCCGAGCAGTCCAGATCCTCTGCGAGGGTAACTGTCATTTCGAGAGTATCGATGTTTATATCTTCAACTCGCAATATTCCGATCTTGAGTTCTTTGAGAGTTTTCTGCAGGTGTGCGATAAATTCATTTAATTCGAGACCGGTGTTAAGTACATTTTGGCAGAAGTTTTTGCCTGCGAGATTACCAGCCTTGACAAAAATTTCATTAGCGGTCTGAACATCGAACTCTGAAATTAGAACATCTCGCATCGTATATTGCAGCAGCCGATATATCTTAACCGGAGCCATTGATCCGAGATTGGGTCTGCCGCTTTTGATGTCGCCAAGGTCTTCCCACGAAAACTTACTATAGTCTCTTTCCTCAATAAACACTTTATAAGT